>NZ_NPDR01000006.1 GCF_002811765.1 Leptospira saintgironsiae
CATAATACACCAAACTTCTCCGAATAGGTCCCAGATGCGGGCGTCTATTTTTTCCTTGTCTGCTCCCGGTTTTAATCTTTCTAAAACTAGGTTTTCTAATCTATCTTCGGATGCGCTTGCAAATATACTTCTCTTGAATGCCATAAGAATCGATTAGTTGAGTGTTTATGTTCAGATCCGTCGACCTATTTTTTGAAAGACTAAATCTTTAAAATCGGTTATTCTAGACAAGGAAGGTCGGGATGAGATTCGTTTGTGAACTAAGTTGGGAATACTGTGTATCCGGTTTCGCTCTCTATCAATTAAAAATGAATTTCCTGCGTTATTATCCGATTGCAGGTATTGCATTTCTGGTCTTCTGGGTTTGGAAAAAAGACTTTTTCCAGAAGTTTAGGATCCAGAAAGATTTTCCTAAAAAAGAAAAGGTAATTTTTGAATTAAAACAATCCGCGATTACTTTGATCATGTTCAGCACGATCGCTGTTTCAGTATATGTTCTTGGGAAATTGAAAATACTCCATATCAAAACGTATAAGGATTTTGCTGAATACGGTTTAGGTTATGCGATTTTCAGTTTTGTATTACTTACTATCTGGCATGAGACTTGGTTTTATTGGGCTCATAGGATCATGCATAATCGAAAAGTATATTCTTATGTACATTCTATTCATCACAGATCTGTAAATCCTTCTCCTATGGCCGCTTATAATTTTCATTGGGTAGAAGCGTTTCTGGAAGGAGTATATGTTGTTCCCGCTTTATGTATTCTTCCTCTTCACTTTTATGTTTTTTTGATCCATACTTTTTATGCTATGATCATGAATATATGGTGGCATTTGGGATATGAATTCTTTCCTAAAGGTTGGACCACTCACCCGATCTTGAAATGGATCAATACTTCTACACATCATAACCTTCATCACCAGAAGTTTCATGGAAACTATAGTCTCTATTTTAATTTCTGGGATAGGATAATGGGGACAAATTTTAAGGACTATTCCGAAATTTTCGAGAATAGTGTAGGCGGGGAGAAGAAGGAGCAGATCTCCATCATCCCCTCCACCTACTTGCAGAAATCTTAATTTATTCTTTGATCCTGACTTTTAATAATCTTCTTCTGAGACGTATCTCTTCTTCCAAAGATTTGGACAATGCTCCAAACTTTTTGTTTTGAAGATCTATATTCTCTACCAATGTTTCATACATCGGATTTGTTTTTCCATCCGGAACTAAGAAGCTCGGTTTTATTTCTCCTTCTGTATAAACCTTAAAAGAAGCAACATTTGCATCTTCGTCTATGAATAGAACTGCTCCTCCGTGTGAGGACATCGGCTGGATTGTATCTACTACCCAGCCACCTGTATTAAATACTTCTTTGCCTGAAATTTTTAAGCCTAAATCTTGGGTCTCGACAGCGAATGGTTTATGCGTATGACCGAAGATAAGGGTGTAATCATTAGGGAATTCTCTTTTGGTTTTTTGTGTCTCCGCTTTCCATTGCGCAGGAAGAGTTTCGCCTAAATATGAATCCATATTATGGATTACTTCTTCGCTCAGGACGGAGTCAGACATTCCTCTTTCTGCCTGCCCAACTTTTACTACTATTTTGGTGAGAATATATGAAACTCCCTTATATAAAAGCCATTTGATACCTAAAATTCTAAGTAGGAACGGAAGATTCAGATTTCTTAATAAATATGCAGAGACGTTTTGAGCAAGTTTGCCAACTGCTTTTGTGTCCTGGAGCATATCATAAATAAGGCCTATCCCTGTTCCTACTTTTCCGGATCTTCCAAGTGTAGACCAAAAGAAGTCTATCCAGGCAAAATTTTCTCTTTCGAGGACATAGATCGATTTTGGCGAAGTTATTTCTTTCGCCCTTTTGAAAGGGTTGTAATCATTCATTTTGCTCCATACGGAACGATTGGGCTTAGGAGCATCTGGATCATCGTCAATTTCAGGCAATAGTATTCTTTGGACTGTACTCATCAAAGAGTAGATGTTCTCCAAAAAATGTCCGTGAGTTAAAAACACAGATCGTTTTCCATTTTTAGAAGCGATTTCTAAATTCGGATAAGCAATAACTGCTTCTGCTCTCTTTAACTTTTTATTCTTTCTTAAAATTCCAGTGAGTAGATCGGATTGTATGAAATCCGGATTCACCATCTTAGTAGTATGCCAAGTTTGATTGATATACTGGTTAGGCTTTAGGCTTGCAATATAGTCCATATATTGTTTTTCTCTCGCGGTTTCCCAAAGATGATGATCATGATTTCCCGGGATGTAGAGAATACTTTCTGAAAAATGATGTTTCGTTTCCTTATAAGCAACTTCTAAAAATCTTTCGAAAGTCATAGATGCTTCGTTCATATCACCTAATGCTAATTCAAGCACGTCGCCTAATAATATGAACTGAGGTGGTTTAGAAGAACCATTTACCGAGTGAACGATATGTTTTAAACAGTTTAGAAGTTCAACAAGTGCGGGAGAAGTTTTCTGAGGATTTACTTTGAATCTATCTGAATCTTTTACTGGATCAGGGAACTCTTCGATGTATGTAAGTAAACTGTTATATGCTCCCAAGTGAATGTCGGAGATAACGATATATTTAATTTTACTCTTAGGCATTTAGGAAGTGAATCATTCAAAAAACGTTAATAAAATCAATTAATTATTGCTATTTTTGGGTAAATGCGGCAAATAAGTAGATTTTTCGACGTTAGGAGGTCTACTTGAAATCTTACGAGGCTATAATAATCGGAACCGGCTTCGGCGGTTCGATCAATGCCTGTCGTTTATCAAAAAAATGGCCAGGTAAAGTTTTAGTACTCGAACGAGGGAAAGAATATCCTAAAGGTTCTTTTCCAAGATCTCCAGAGGGAATGTCCAAAAACTTCTGGAATATTCCAGAAGAAGGTCATATTCCTAGATCTTCTAAGTTCAAAAAAGCAGGTAGACAAACTGGATTATTCGATATTCGTAATTATCCAAAACTAGATGTAGTTCTTTCCGCTGGCTTAGGCGGGGGTTCTTTAATCTACGCAAACGTATTCTTGGAACCACCTGATCACATTTTCGATCATCGCTGGCCAGAAACTACTAAAAAGAAACATTTAAAACCTTATTATAAAATAGTAAAAGATATCTTGGGCTCAAGACCCATTCCTGACACTGGAGAAGATAGACGTAAGGTAGTTCGTACGGAGTTGTACGAACATTTTGCTAAGCATGAATCCAGAGTTTCCAAAAGAGCAGACATCAATGTGTTTTTTGGGAACGATTTTAAGAAACCGACTCCTATAGGAGTTCAGGAAAAAAATCGTTTTGGAGCAGTTCAAACTTCCTGCACGTATTGTGCAGAATGTGATGTAGGATGTAATACCCATTCTAAAAATACATTGGATCTGAATTATCTTTTTGTGGCTAGGAACTCCAACAAAGCTGAGATAAAGACAGAACATCTTGCTACCAAAATTGTTCCTTTGAATAGCAAGGGAGAAGAAGACCCTTCTCAATCAGGCAAATACGGCTTTAGAGTTCATTATCTGAATTTGCAAAACGGAAAAACTTCTGAATCTTTTGCTGATACAAAACGTATCGTGGTTTCAGCTGGGACTTTGGGATCAACGGAACTTCTACTTAAATGTAAAACAAAGTTTAAGACCTTAACTAAGATCTCTGATAAACTAGGAACACAATTCTCTGGGAACGGCGACTTTCTTTCTTTTACTGCGAAAGGGAAGAAGCCTGCGGATCCGAATTATGGTCCAGTGATCACTCAGTATACGGATTATAACTTATTCTCCAGTTTCGATTCTAAAAAAGCATTTTTATTGGAGGATGCGAGTTATCCGGTATTCGCTTCCTATTTTGTGTCTGGTGCCCTTCCGATCATCTTTAGATTGAAGTATGTTTTCCATTTTATAGGAGAACTGTTTAAGAGCATCATTAGCGGAAAAATTTTCGGTAGAGTAGGATTTCTTTTGAGCGAGGCTCTAAAAGGAGATCTTTCTTATACTTCGGCAGTTCTGCTTTGTATGGGGATTGATACCTCCGACGGAAAGATGTATTTGGATAAAAATGGAAATCTTCAGATACATTGGCCTCAAAAAGAGAATCTAACACTTTATAATACCATAATGGATGTGAACAAAAGATTTGCGAAATTCACCGACGCAAAAACAAGATTTCCGATGCCGACTTACTCTTGGCCAGTCCGTAATAACGTTACTGTCCACCCTCTGGGCGGTTGTGTTTTAGGACCTTCTGCTAAAGCGGGAGTTTGTTCTTCGGATCTGAAAACTTTCGGTCAGGTTTTCGGTTACGAAGGTTTATATGTTGCGGATGGCAGTTTATTGCCTACCGCAGTGGGTGCTAATCCTTCTATGACTATTTCCGCTTTATCGGAAATGGTTGCAGAAGGAATTACAGGCAAGAAGCCGAATGCAAATTTAAGGTAGGATATTCGATTGGCTACAGCGACGAAAAATAAAATAAAAAAAAGCGCCGGTAAACCTAAGTTAGGCAAAACAGGAGTCAATTCTCATCCAGTAAGTTTAGAATTTACTGAGGAAATGAAAGGTTTCGTTTCCATGCCCGGATCTTTTAATTACCAAGAAGATTATGCTGCGGGGAAGAAGGCCGGAAACTATTTGATGTTTCACCTAACAATCCGAGTGAATGATACTCAGTTTTTTGTTTATGATCCAAATGAAACTGGAGAAGCAATTGGTTGGGTAGAATGCCAACCTTTAGGCGGAAGATTCGAAGTAGAAAAAGGTGTTTTTAACTGCTTCGTGGATTATGGAAAACCCTCTGCCAACGAAAAACATATGAAATACCGTTTGTTCCTTAAGAACAAAGCAGGGAAGAAGATTACCTTAAACGGATTTAAGAAGGTAGTAGACGACGGCATTTTAAATATCTGGAGAGATACTTCTACCCTTTATACAACTGTATACGAAGGATATGTAGATGAAAAAGCAGAACCTAAGGCGAATGTTCTCGCAAAAGGTATATTACATATATTAGAAAAAGATTTTATTAAGCAGATGACAACTTTCAAGTCCAATGGCCGTACTTTTTCAGAAAGAAAAGATGCACTGTTTAGATTTGGTGAATTGTTCATGGGGAATCTCTGGGAAATTTACGGAGCCCAATTCAGAAAAGCAGAACCTGAATTATGGAGAGAAAGAGATATCCCTGTATTCACTTTGGATGGAGTTAAAAATTCCAAGATCACTTTTCATCCATTCACTACAGATGATAAAATATCTCTAAATCTAGTACGTTTTCAGAAGAAGGAGAGCAAGGACGTTGTAATACTCATGCACGGGCTTACTACTTCTACAGATATGTTCGTTATGCCTGAGCATAAGAACCTTGTGACATATTTGCATGAGAACGGATTCACTGATGTTTGGAGTTTCGATTGGAGAGGAAGTTTACGTTTTAATTATAATCTTTTTCCTCATAGATATACTTTGGACGATATCGCTCTTTATGATGTTCCCGCTGCTTTAAAAGTAGTTAAAGACGCAGTGGGTGCTGGTAAAAGGATCCATTTCGTTGTACATTGTGTGGGATCCATCTCCTTCTTTATGAGTTTGTTCGGAGGAAAGATTGATGGAGTGACAAGTGTAGTTTCTAATAGTGTTTCTCTCACTCCTAATGTGCCGACTTGGTCTAAGATCAAATTGGCATTCTCTCCTTTTTTGATGGAGTCTGTTTTTAGATTCCCGAATGTAAACCCTCGTTGGTATTATCTGCCTGGTTTGGCTTCCGGAAAGCTACTCTCGAGATTCGTAAGTCTTTTTCATCACGAATGTGACGAGCCTGCTTGCCATATGTTGAGTTTGATGTGGGGAACGGGATGGCCTGCTTGTTATGAACATGCTAATCTTCCTGATGTTACTCATAGAAGGGTTGGGGATCTGTTTGGGGCGACTTCTATGAACTATTATAGACATATCAGAAAGGCAGTTGGTCGTAAGGCCATGATCAAGTTTAAGCCTACTGACAGTCGTTATGATTCTCTTCCGAATAATTATCTAGATAAGGCATCTGATGTCAAAACTCCGGTCCTCTTTATGACGGGTGACCAAAATAAAGTATTCAAAGATTCTAATATTATAGCTTACGAAACATTGAATCGTTTGAATCCAGGCAATAAAAACGAACTGTTTATCGCCGAGGGTTATGGCCATCAGGATACTCTGATGGGGAAAAAGAGCGATAAGGATGTGTTCCCTAGGATAGTGGAGTTCCTGCGTAAGAATTCCAACGGAGTGAAAAAAGGATAAATATGTCTAAGGAAAATCGCCCAGTCGTTTTTCTAACAGGAGCAGCAGGGGGTATCGGCAGAGAAACTGCGGCCCTTCTCTCTGAAAAAGGGTATCTTCTCTTTTTAACCGATTTGCAGAAACAATCTGCAGATCTTAAAAAATTCGCGGAAACATTAGGAAAAGATCATGTAGTTTTTCCTTGTGATATTTCTAAAGCTGCAGATTCAGAAAAAGCGATCAAAGAATGTGTAAAACAATTCGGAAAGATCGACGTTCTTGTGAATAATGCAGGGATTATGAGACCTTCTAAATTTGAAAACCTCTCCCAAGAGGAAATAGATGAGCAGATAGGGATCAATATCATTGGGACCATTCGGCTAACTAAACTGGGAATGCCTGCTCTTAAAAAATCTAAGGGTAAACTGGTTATCTTATCCTCATTAGCGGGAATTGTTCCTGCTCCTCATCATTCTATCTATAGTGCGACTAAATTTGCTCTTAGAGGTTTTGCTTTAAGTTTATATTTAGAATGGAAAGAGATTGGTATACGGGTTAGTTCCATTCTACCCGGAACGATTCAATCTCCTATGACTAAGTATATGGCATCTAGAGATAGTTCGCCTATGGCTTATATCAATCCACCTTTACCACCTTCTGCAGTCGCAAAAGCAATTTGGAAAGCCATCCAAACTGATAAGGCTGAGATATATGTTCCTTATTCTCAAGGGTTGCTGGCCAGAGTTGCGTTATTATTCCCTTCTTTATTGTCTTTGATCTATCCGATCATGGCTAAAAAAGGAGTTAGAAATTTCGAATCATGGAAAAGAAAAGGAGTTTTTGACTAATAGCGAAGATTAGAAATTATCTTCGCTTAACTCTTTCAATTTTTGATTCATTTTTATATGTGAATTACGCACTGCAGTTTGGATATGCGAACTAAATACAGTGGGCATAATCCCAGTTAAGATTGCAGTGTGACTGAATTTGGTTCGACCAGGGGTGATCTTTTCGAAAGTAAAACGATGATCTCCGGCAAACATGTATTTGAAAAAGAGCGGAAAGGCACCTTTCCAAGATATGGATTTAGAATTGGCGAGTTCGTATATCAACGCCTTGGTGGGTAGATACACTCCCGTAAAATAATAATCGAAAACAATAATCGTCCCGTCTTGCACCGGTTTGCCGAGAATCCTTTTTAAGAAAGGATTCCAAGAAGGAAACTTGGAGAAGTCGGTAAAAATACTCCAAATTTTTTCAGGGGGTGCCTGGATTTCTATCGAGGTGACGATTGTTTGAGGATTCATTCGTCACATATCTGATGTTCTATCTGAAAAATGTCTATCTAATAAATGTTTAAAATTTGGTAATTTATGAATTGTAAAAGTTTTATTCTCTATATCATCTTCGCTGCGTTATTCGCGAGCTCTTCTTTATCTGCAGAAGATAAAATACAAGTTAGTAAGGATATTGAACGATTACCTTTGGGTAAGTCTGTTTATTATCTGGAAGATCCGGAAAGGAAATTAACATTCGATGATATTTCTAAGCCGGATGCTGGATCTAAATTCATTAAATCTGATAAAGATTCATTAGATTTTGGACAATTAAATTATAATTATTGGTTTCGATTAACGTTCGAAAATGATACTCCCGAGTCTGTTTCTAAACTTGTGGAGATCAATTATAGTAATATAGATATAGCACAATTTTATAAACCGAATCCTGATGGTACGTACTCTAAAGAAGAAAGCGGGATGCTTTTCCCTTTTTCTGCCAGAAGTTTTAAAAATAGAAACTTTGTTTATCAGATCGAGCTGCAACCAGGAGAACAAAAAACTTATTATTTAATGACTTGGACCAGTGGAGGTTTGAATATTCCTCTCACTCTTTGGGACAAGGAAACATTCTCTCAATACAATGCGGACGTTCAACATGGTTTAGGTTTATATTATGGAGTGATGATTGTAATGATCCTCTATAATATTTTCATCTTCTTCTCCGTAAGAGATGTGAGTTATTTTTATTATGTGAGTTATATTCTTGGATTTTTAGGTATCCAGCTGGTTTTAACCGGTCACGGATTCCAATATTTATGGCCCGGATTTCCTTTTTTACAAAGGAATTTTTACGTGGTCTTCACTGGGATCTGTATGGCCTCGGTGCTATTGTTCACAAAAAGATTTTTGAACACTAAGGAGAATGTTCCGAGCTGGTTGGATAAGTCCATGAAGGTGTTAATTGTTGCCCATGGATTAATTGTATTTACTCCACTGGTTTTACCTCCGGAGATTACGGTAAAATTAGCATTAGTACTGACACTTCCTGTTCTGATATTTATTCCTGCTGCAACTGTGATTAGCTTCTTGAAAAAATTCCGTCCCGCACGTTATTTTCTTTTGGCATTCACGGTTCTTACTATTTCGGGAACAGTAGTAGTTCTTCGTTTTATTAATGTTTTGGGTTCTACTTTCTTAACTGAATACGGATTGTATCTTGGATCTACGATGGAAGTAATTCTTCTTTCCATTGCTTTAGCAGACCGTATCAATATTATGAAAAAAGAAAAGGAAGAAGCCCAAGCAAAAACTTTAGAGATGCAAAAAATAATCACAGAGTCTTATGCTAGATTTGTTCCTAAAGACTTTTTGGCTAATTTAGGAAAGGATTCCATTTTGGATGTGAGACTTGGGGATCAAATCCAAAAAGAGATGGCAGTTCTCTTTAGTGATATTCGTTCTTTTACTACATTGTCTGAACAGATGACTCCTGCTGAGAATTTCAATTTTATCAATTCTTACTTAAGTAGGATGAGCCCGATTATCCAAAGGCATAATGGGTTTATAGATAAGTTTATAGGTGATGCGATTATGGCCCTATTTCAAAGAAATGTAATAGATGCAGTATCTGCCGGTGTAGAAATGCAAAGGTATTTGAAAGAATACAATGAGCATAGAAACAAGCAAGGTTATATTCCTATCCAGATCGGAGTTGGCATACATTCTGGTTCTTTGATGCTCGGGACAATTGGAGCAGAAGAAAGGTTAGAAGGTACGGTAATTTCCGATACAGTTAACCTGGCTTCTCGAATCGAAAGTCTTACTAAAGTATATGGGTCCAGAATTGCAGTCAGTGAAAGTACGATTGAAGAAGTTAAAAGAGACGGCAAATTCCATTTCCGCTTTTTAGATAGAGTGAAAGTAAAAGGCAAACAAAAGCCCGTTTCCGTTTATGAAGTGTTCGATGGAGATGAACCTCAGCACCAAGATCTAAAATTAAAGACCAAAGAATCCTACGAAAAAGGTGTGAAGGCATTTTATTCTAATTCATTCGAAGACGCAAAACAAATGTTTGAGAATGTAATCTCAATCTTCCCGGATGATAAGGCCACTCAACTTTACTTAAAACGTTTGTACCCTGTAACTCATGATCGGAAGTTAGAAGAAGTAGAAGAATAACCGGGCACGAACGGCATCTGATCCTGATAAATCACCCGTCATTAGGAACTTGAAAAGGCTATTTTATTCTTTCCTAAAGAAGGGAGGAGTAAAATATTCCTACAAACATACTCCAATGTACCTATTCAGGGTTTTCGTTCTAATTTTATGTTTTTCGGCCTCGTCTTTGTTTTCAGAGGAGGCTATCCCTTTATCTTCACAAGTAGAACGTAAAAGAATTAGTACTGAGGTCTATTTTTTGGAAGATTCTAATAAGGGTCTTGGTATAGAGAAGGCCTCTTCAGTAGAATATTCCGGAAAATTCAAAAAATCGGATATGGATCCTTTGAATTTCGGACAGACTAACTTCGATTATTGGATCAAGATTACCCTTAAAAACCCAGAAAAGACACAGATCCGAAAAATATTAGAATTAGATTATACAAATATTGATCGGGTGGACTTTTTTGCGGAGAATAGTTCCGGCAAACAAGAGTTAGTCAACTCAAGCGGGATGGCTTTTCCTTATCCTGTTCGAAAAGTAAATCACAGAAATTTTATCTATACTTTAGATTTTCAACCTGAACAAACCCGCACCTTCTATCTCAAGTTGAACACAAGCGGTGGTTTAGTTTTTCCTCTGATACTTTGGAATCCGGAGACATTCTATCATCATAACGCTGATATTCATTTAGGCCTTGGATTGTATTATGGGATCATGTGTGTGATGATCCTCTATCATTTATTAATATTCTTATCTACTCGAGATATCAGTTATCTATTTTTTGTGACCAATATTTTTGGATTTTTCGGGATACAATTGGTTCTTACTGGTCATGGATTTCAATATCTTTGGTCGGAATATCCTGATCTACAGAGGAATTTGTATGTAGTCTTTACTGGAATATGTATGTCTTCTTTGGTTTTATTTGCCCAAAAGTTTTTGAATACTGAAGAGAATATAAATCGTAATCTGAATTATTCTCTTAATTTTACTTGGGCGCTTCACGCTCTTCTAATATTTTCTCCTTTGTTTTTGCCTCCAGAGTTTACTGTAAAAGTAAGTTTGGCTTTGAGTATTCTTGCTCCTTCTTTAGTCTTGATTGCGGCTTCTATTTGCTTTTTCAAAAATTATAGACCAGCTAGATACTTCTTATTGGCGTTTAGCTTCTTATGTATTTCCGGAATGTTCGTGGTTTTAAAATTTGCGAATCTGGTCGGAGTTTCTAATTGGGCAGATGATGGATTGTATATAGGATCTTCTATGTCTGCATTGATATTCTCATTTGCGTTGGCTGATAAGATCAATATTCTCAAAAAAGAAAAAGAAGATGCACAACGAAAGATTTTTGAAGCCCAAAAAGAAAATCTGGAAATGCAAAAAACTCTAAACGACTCTTTAGAGTTTTTGGTAATAGAAAGAACCAAAACAATAGAAGAGCAAAAATTAGATATAGAAGCTAAGGCAAAATTGATCGAGAAGGATCTTGCCATTGCAGGAAAGATCCAGTTTTCACTTCTTCCTTCTGTTCTTCCAAAAGCACATAATGTAAGAATTGCATATAGATGTATTCCTATGCTTCACGTTGGTGGTGACTTTGTAGACTTGATCTCCGATAGAACAGGTAGAGCGCTCGGAATTTTTATCTGCGATGTGACAGGACATGGAACTGGTGCAGCGATGGTTGCTGCAATGGTAAAGATGGCTCTTGCAGATTGGTCCGATTATCTAAGCGATCCAGGATACATGCTTGCAAAAATGAGAGCGCAACTCATGGGAAAACTGAACGGAAATTTTGTAACTGCTACTATGATCACATTCTATCCTGAATCAGGAAGGATCTTGATCGCAAACGCAGGACATCCTGAAGCAATATTGATTCGCAAATCTAATGGGAAACATGAGACTTATCGTCCTTCCGGGATTGCTATCAATGAGTTCTTATCTACTCCTAATTACCAAACTTTAAAGACTGAATTGACTAAGGGTGATAAGCTTATCCTTTATACCGATGGTCTTCCTGAAGCAAGATCTAAAGATGGGGACTTTTACGGAGACGATAGATTTTTAGATCTTCTTAAAAACTTCTCAGAATTAGAGCCTGAACTTTTTTGCAATTCAGTAATCGGTAAGATCCAACATTTCACTGAAGAAGAACAAAGTTCTCATGACGATATGGCAATGGTCGTCTTAGAATATCTAGGTTAATTCTTCCTTAATTTTTCAAACAGAAGGCTGTAGAAACGCCTTTGTACAATCCGATATTTAAGTCAGTCCTTAGGTAAAATATATGATAAGCTCGAATAATCGCGTTAGGGTATATTGGGATATACTCGTATTCGTTTGTATATTTTGGGCTTCTTTAGAATCTCCTCTTCGGATCGTTATCTCTTACGATCAAAACCTTCTTCTTATCAGTATTTACTTTTTCATAGATTCTGTTTTCGGATTGGATATCATATGGAATTGTATCACTCCTGAGTTTAAAGACGGGAAATGGGTCTTAGTACGTTCTCAAGTGATCCGAGATTACTTAAGATCTTGGTTTATTATAGACCTGATCGCTGCTCTTCCACTTGAATATGCCGCATTCAAAATTTTCGGAGTACAACAATCCCAATATCCTTATTTATATTTGGTCTTGGGTATCACTCGTATCTTAAAAGTTTTCAGGATTTCGGAGATCCTACATAGGATCAATCTTGCATTTCAACCTACACCTGGGGTCTTAAGATTAGTCCTTTTTGGCTTTTGGGTAACTTTGGTCGCTCATTGGTGTGCAGTTGGTTGGCTGTATATGGACGATCTTCAGGATTATCAAACTGGTCGATCTGAATATATCAGAGCTCTGTATTGGACAGTGACTACTATCGCTACAGTTGGTTACGGGGATATTACTCCTTCTACGGATGTACAAAGAATATATACAATATTTGTAATGATGCTCGGGGCAGGTGTATATGCTACCGTTATCGGTAATATTGCAAGTATATTAGGTAATCTTGATATTACTAAAGCCGCTCAAATGAAAAAAATGGCCCAGGTAGATTCTTTCCTGAAAGCAAGGAATATTCCGGCGGATATGCGGAGAAGGGTCCGTGATTATTATATGTACATAATAGATAGGGGCTGGGGAGAAGATGAAAGTCTGCTTTTGAACGATCTTCCTTTATCCTTGAGAAAAGAAGTAAAAATTCAGTTACATCGAAGTCTATTGGAAAAAGTACCTTTTTTAAAAGGAGCAGATCCTGCTTTAGTAGCTAGTCTCGTATTTTCTTTAACACCTACGATCTTTCTGAATGGTGATACAGTTTTCAAAAAAGGCGAGAAGGGTGATTGCCTTTATATTTTAAGCGAAGGCTCCGTAGATATTTTAGGTTCTGATGACAAAACTGTTTTGTTAAATTTGCAAGAAGGTCAGTTTTTCGGGGAGTTGGCCTTAGTCACTGAGGAACCGAGATCCGCAACGGTTCGAGCTACAAGTACCTGTGAAATTTATACTTTGAGTAAATCGGATTTTGATCATTCTTTGGAAAGATTTTCAGAATTCAGGTCGGCTATTGAAGAATCCGTTTCTAATCTGAAAAAATCGTAACTACAATCTTCTCCTTATAATCGTTTCGAAATTACTTGACCGACTCTTAAATTCTGCTAAAAAGCACGAGCTTAAATAGGAGATTTTATGTTACCGGTAATACCGTTAAATTATTTAGCAATTTTAGTTGGAGTTCTTGCAAACGTAGTGATCGGATTTCTTTGGTTTGGTCCAATTTTCGGTAAGGTCTGGGCAAAAGAAATGGGCTTGGACAATAAGGAACCTGATAACAAAGCGATGATAAAATCATTGGTTATCATGATCATCGGTTCTTTTTTAACAGCGTATGTTTTAGCTCATAGTTTATTTGTATGGAAACCTTCTTCTTGGAATCTTCCTGGAGATGGACCTGCCTGGATGTATGGAGCTTATGCTGCATTCTATACTTGGCTAGGTTTCTATATACCAATGCTTTTAGGTTCTGTGGCTTGGGAATCAAAATCATGGAGATTGTTTTTTATCAATGCAGGATATAATTTAGCTTCTTTAGCTGCTATCGGTCTAATCCTCGCTGTTTGGCCTGCTTAATATAACGATCCACATTTTTAATATTTAAAAAAGGGATTCCAAATCGGGATCCCTTTTTGTATCTTAAGTCAAAATCAAAAATTTCTTTCCGAAGGATATCCGGAAGTTCTCTTGAAAAGTAAGCATAACGTACTAATTTTTATTCCCTCTTTGATCGGAGCTTTTGTTCTATTTGGCTGGTTATTTGATATAGAGATCTTGAAACGACCTAGAGCTTCCATGGTCGCAATGAATCCAACATCTGCACTTTCTTTTGTTTTTATTGGATTTGCATTGTATCTTAATTTGAATCGGCCTGATTTAAATGTTTCGAAAAATTTGATTCGAATTATCGCGCTATTTGTTCTTTTGATCGGTCTTTCTAAATTATATTCCATCATCAGTGGATTCGATCTTGGGATGGATAAGATCCTTTTTTCGGAAAAGATAGCAAAGGATATCATCAAAGGTGTTCCGAATCGAATGGCTCCGAATACAGCTTTCGATTTTGTAGTACTTGGCTCTGCCATTTTCTTAAGTTCCTTTCGAAAGGATCTTTTAAGTTCTATCTCTAATTATCTATGTATTTTAGTACTTTTGATCGGACTTTTTTCGGTCATTGGTTATGTGTATCAGGTCCAGGAGTTTTATGGAATTCTTTCCTTCATTCCTATGGCAATTCACACTGCGATTAGTTTTATTTTCTGTTCTTTTGCTCTTTTGCTGATCAACGGACATTCAGGATTTATGAAGGTGTTCACAAGCAAAAGTTCTGGAGGGATCCTAGCTAGAGTTTTAATTCCATTTTTGATCATTGTCCCTGTTTTGTTCGGATATATTAGGATCTATTTAAACAGGTTAAATCCTGTAAGCTTGGAGTTGGGAGTAGGGTTCTTGATGACAGGGATCATACTCACATTTTTCGTTTTGGTTTGGTTTGTTGCCACTCAATTAGAAAAATCGGATATAGCAAGAACGGATGCGGAGAAAAAACTTTCAGAGCTAAATCAAGAATTAGAGAAATTGGTTAGTTCCAAAACTATGGATCTATTCAAAAGTGAGAATAGATTTAGGACTATTTTAGAACAATTTCCTTATCCTGTGTTGACGTATGATCCACAAGGAATTTGCACGGGAGCAAATTTTGCCTGGGAAGAAATGTGGAATACCAGAAGAGACGTATTAGTCGATTATAATATATTAAAGGATCCCCAAATAAAAGAAGCTGGCTTTTTTCCTTATGTGGAGAAGGCATTTAGTGGAGAGGCGGCAATGTCCGAACCTTTTCCTTACGATCCAAAATTAATAGGAAGCTCAGGGAGAGATCGTTGGTTGCAAATGGTACTTTATCCTATAAAAAATACAGCTGGAAATATATTAGAAGTAATCGTAGTTCATCAAGATATTACCGCGAGTAAAGAAGCGGAAAATGAGATTCGCTTATTGAATAATGATTTAGAAGAAAGAGTAAAAGTTCGAACTGAACAATTGGTTTTGGCTAATAAAGAATTGGAATCCTTCTCTTATTCTATCTCTCACGATTTAAGGGCACCAATACGAGGAATCAGTGGTTTCACACAGATCTTGATGGAAGACTATGGAGTGAATTTTGATGCGGAAGGGAAAAGAATCATCGGTAAAATTATAGAGAATGCCAAACAGATGGGACAGCTTGTCGATGATCTTTTGGAATTTTCCAGGTTAGGAAGAACTGAACTTGCCGAAAGAGAAATTTCCATGAAAGAATTGGCAACTACTGTATATAAAGAATTAATAAACTTAGAATCAGGCAGAGAAATTCATTTTGAAATACAAGATATTCCGAATGTTAGAGCGGACCAACCTGCAATACGCCAGCTTTGGGTGAATTTGATCTCTAATGCTATCAAATATACTAAAAAGGCAAAATCTTCTATTATCAAAATTGGTTCCATGGAATCAGCAGAAGGAACTGTTTATTATGTAAAAGACAATGGTGCAGGTTTTAATATGCAGTATTATAATAAACTATTTGGGGTCTTCCAGAGATTACATTCCAATGCAGACTTTGAAGGCACAGGAGTAGGTCTTGCAATTGTTAAAAGGATTGTCTCTCGTCATGGAGGGGTCGTATGGGCAGAATCCAAAGAAGGGGATGGTGCAACATTCTATTTCACTCTGCCTGGACAAGACCCAAAATTAAAGTGATTCCAGAAATTTAACCAGTTGGTCTCTTTGTGAAGGAGAAAGTTCTAATATATATTGTTTACTCCTCTCTGCTTCTCCCCCATGCCATAGGACTGCTTCCATGAAACTTTCTGCCCTTCCATCATGCAATAATTGTAATGTTCCATTTACCTTAGAAACTAAACCGATCCCCCAAAGAGGAGGAGTTCTCCATTCTCTTCCAGAAGCTAAGTGATCAGGTCTTCCGTCTTTCAGACCTTCTCCCATATCATGTAATAAAAGATCTGTATAAGGCCGGATAGTTTGCCCTGAGATCTCTGGAGCTCCGAGAATATTACCCGTTACTAATTTAGAGATATGGCAAGAATTACATCCTGCTTTGAAAAAGATCTGTTTCCCTGCAATAGTTTCGGAAGAAGAAGGCGATCTTCTTGCGGGAACTGCGATCAACCTCATATATTTTACCATCATATCTATTTTAGTAGGATTCAACTCAGGTAAGGTGCCATGAGGAGAAGAATCACATGCAGTTTGGGAAGAAGTGCAATTCTTAAAAGGAAAAAGAGGACTGGTCACTCCTATATCTTCTAAGAATGCCCGAGAACCTTGTTGTTTCAAGTTTGGTTCGTTTGCTTTCCATCCGAATCTACCTATCTTAATGCTTCCTGTTTCAATATCTGGAATCAAATTGATCCTTCCAGAAATTCCATCTAAATTGAGATCATATTCATCTTGAAGAGCTAATAAAGTATCATCAGGTATTGCTTCTAGTAATCCCATTCCGATTACCTTAGAAGTATTTCTAAGAGAGTAGATTTCTCCCTCCGAAGCCAAAGGCCCGTAATTTAGATTGGAAAATTCTACTTTAGGCTTTCTTAATGTGTAAGAGGTACCGTCTCTTAAAACTCCATCTATTTGAGAATAAGAAACGGATACCTTTCCTTCTGCGGGAACACCGCTTAATGAAAATGGTTGGAATTGACCTCCGTAATTTGGATCGTTACTTAGTCTTACTAACGCAGTTAACATTATCTCAGTCGGCCCAGAAGGTACTTTTCCGATTCCGTTTCCCACATGACAGGCTAAACAAGAATTCGCATTGAATAGAGGTCCGAGTCCTCTTCTATCAATCTGGCCTGAACTTGAATTTTCCCAAGGGACTTCAAAGACTGATTGCCCCACTGTAAAATCTGAAATTTTATCCAGGGGAAGTCCAGAGGGGAATTGTAAATACGCCCTGGAGGTAAAATCGTAAGAGGTCATACCTTTACCTCCGGACAATTCTTCTCCTTCTTCATATTCCCAGGAATCCAATTGGTCTCTGGATATGGAAACCAATGGATAGATTTCTGAAAATCCGCAAGTCAAGTTTTGAGGGTCACAGTTCCCATTCCCAAAAACTTGTTTTCCAAGTTCGGAACATCCTATTAGAAAAACAGAAAATGCTAATATAATTCTTTGAATATTAATCGCCACTTATATTAAGGAAATGTCAATGCGACAGGAGTTTTGGCTGCCCAGCTATCTTGCAGATCAGGTCTCCCTAAAGAGCCTCTGAAATTCCAACCCCAACCATATACGGAGCTATCCGGTAATAACACGAAACCGTGAAGAGCTCCTATTCCTAAGCTTGATCCTTTTGCAATTCCAACCACACTTAAGTTTGGTTCTGTAACTTTGGTGGCAGCATCGGGGTTTCCTAGATTACCTTGTCCATTTTCTCCCCAACCTTGGATACTTCCGTCGGAGAGTAGTGCAAAACTTTGGGTTCCACCTGCAAATACCCTGATCGCATTTGTTATATTATTTACTTGTAATGGAGAATTTTTGGGACTATCTTGATTTCCCAATCCTAACTGACCGCTTGCATTTAATCCCCAAGCAAAAACCGTCCCATCACTTTTTAATGCAAGAATATGATCTCTTCCATTTGCAATATTTTTGATACCGGTAAGTCCAGGAACCTTAGCGGGAGTTGATGTGATTGCGGTTGCTGTGGAGGTGCTTCCATTTCCTAAATTTCCATACTGGTTTCTTCCCCAAACATAAACGTCACCGTTTGAATCTAAGGCGGCAGAATGTTGAGAACCCGCAATTACTTGTATGATATTTGTAAGTCCAACAACGGTCACAGGATTGGAAGAGACTGTTGTAGTCGTAATAGCTGGATCTGCATTTCCTAATTGGCCCACATTATTCTGTCCGAATGCGACTACTGTTCCATCTGACTTTAAAATCACTGCATGGTTGAAACCGAACGCACCCATAACTGCGTCGGTGATTCCTGGAACTTCTGTAGGAGGTGTTTGTGCAGCAGGATTTCCTGCAGTTCCTACCGCAGGTTCAGTTGTATTTCCAAGTCCCAATTGCCCTTGCGCGTTTGCCCCCCAGGTATACACTTTTCCATCGTCTTTAATTGCTAATGAATTGTTTTGGTTAAATGAAATGCTTACAATCCCGGAGATTGAAGTAAGTTTTAATATATTCGGATTGGTTGTATCTCCTTCTGAAAATCCAGTCCCGAGTTGGCCTTTATTATTTCTTCCGCAGGAATAGATAAAACCATCTATTATAAATCCTGAATGTGCCCCACCAGCTGTTAGTTTGTTTCCGAAATAGAAGGAGACGGATTTTTCAAGTACGTTACCTTCTCCATTTGTTAAAACTACCTTGAGAGTGTTTTGTCCTCTTCTTGGTTTGAGTTTTGTTATTTGTAACTCGGTGCTTTCTCCTTCAATTTCTGTTTCCTTAGTTTCATTTAGGAAAACTTCGTAGGTCCCGGAGCTTGCACCCGTGATCCCCAGGTCAAATTGGTAAACGGATAAAACCTCTCCTTCGGCGGGAGAGGTGATCTCGAAATTGGAACTTGCAGTGGAGGTGGTTCCGCCTAATAGCCCCATTGGAGTTTTGGAGGATGAATTGGAGCAGGTCCATAGGAATAGAAGAACTAGGGGTAATAAGCGTTTCATGGTATTCCCTCGCGATAATGAATCTAAGTCTCAATATCAAAAATACCAAAATCGAAAGAATCACCTTTTGGTCAATCCATTAAAACACGAATTTCAAAGGAAAAGGGTAGATATGCCTTTTAGGTTTGGGGCTCCTTCCTCTTCCATGTGACAGCATCTATCCTTTTTTGGGATTGGGAGTCTGAGATTAGGATATCCAACCTTTTAAGTCTGGTTTCTTCTCTTTTGGGACTGATCGCCCACCAAATAGCGGTTCGCTGGTAAGAGGGAGCTTGGCTTGTAAAGAAGTCCCAGGCTTTTTTATTTTTCTGGAATTGTTTTTTAAATGCAGAAGGTAGTTCTATCTTCTCCTGTTCGAACGAATATTGCGCAGTCTTCTTCTTTTCAGAATGGAAGGCTTGTAAGCCAGACTCTTGGACTAAACCTTCCTGGATCAACTCTTGGATACGTTTTATATTAACCTTACTCCAAATACTTCCTATCTTTCTGGGAGTAAAACGGGCAGAATAACTCTCTTCGTCTATATTCTTTCTGATTCCATCTATCCAACCGAAACATAACGCCTGATCGACTGCCTCTCCATATAGAATTCCCTTTTTAGAGGACTTTATCTTATAAAAGCCTAGAAGAAGTTCTGTTTCTTTTTTATAATTTTTGGAAAGCCATGAGCGGAATTCCTTTCCTGTCTTAAAGAACTTTGGTATCATTAGGAATTTCTACTTGGCAGAAGTTTGAAGTGTATATAACTTTATGAAAGTTATTTTCGGTAGGTAGCATGAGTATAAGAGGTTCCCAGTCCGGTTTTTTTAGTCTTTTGACTGCGGTCTTATTATTGCAGAACTGTCTGACATCTTCCGCAAATATCCAGGACTATAAGGAACATTTTATAGGAAATGATCCTAAGGATCTATCTTCTGAGATCCCAAAGGGAAAGATAAGAGCAGTATTTTTAGGGACAAGCTCCATTCTATTAGATGATGGGGAGACTCAGATTCTGACCGATGGATTTTTTTCGAGGCCTTCTCTTTTTAAAACTATGTTCTCAAAAATTTCTTCTGATGAACAAGAGATCAAATACGTTATGCTTCTTGCAGGCATTAAACGTTTGAAAGGGATCTTAGTATGTCATTCTCATTATGATCATTCTATGGATTCTCCTTATATTGCCAAAGAGACTGGAGCAAAATTATACGGCTCCCTCTCCACCATCCAGATTGGAAAAGGAGGAGGACTTCCTGAAGAACAATTGGTATTATTCCAACCCGGCAAGAAGATCCAGATAGGTAAGTTTAAGATCACTGTACTAAATTCAAAACATACTCCTCCTTTTAAAATTTTGGGAAAAACAAATGCTGCAGATCCAAATAGACCGGATTTAACGGAAGCACTGCCTCAACCTGCTAAGGCAGAGGATTATATAGAAGGTGGGACTTACGACTTCTTGGTGGAACATGGAAAACATTCCATCTTGATCAAAGGTAGCACAAATTATATTGAGAATGCTTGGGAAGGTTTAAAGGCAGATGTTCTATTCTTAGGGATTGCTATGCTAGGCAAACAAGAAGAAGAATTTAAATCAAAGTATTACGAAGAAACTGTGACCAAAATTTCTCCTAAGATGGTAATCCCTGTACATTGGGATAATTTTTTCAAACCATTGACTCAACCTTTGGAGCCTAACTTGAGTTTAGGAGACGATGTGAAAACCGGAATGGAGTTTATGATACAGAAAACTTCCCAGGATGGGATACAATTCAAGATCCTGCGAGGTTTTGAGAGCATTCTGTTATTTTAATATACTGGTTGGTGCGGATCAAGGCGGCTAGGCTATATGGAAGAAGAGGATACGATGGAAAAAGTTTTAGAATATTTAGAACCCTATGGTCCGGATCTAAAAAACGGACTTAGTAATCATGCTCCTATGGCCTGCGAGGCATTGCTCACAATGGGAAAAAGAGAAAGTGTTTTTCCTTGGTTGGAAAGATACGGAAACCAATTTTTAGAAAAAAAGAAACCCAGAAACAAAATTTATAGCGGTGACTGGAAAGATTTCTTAGGATTTCCGGAAACTTATCCTGAGTGGGAAAACTTTTTTAATACAGAATTGGAAGAAGGTCCCTGGCAGAAAACTGTCTCTGAATGGGCGGTCAAACTTGCTCCAGGGATCTGCGCGGATGCTACTCATGGTGTAATCCGTACTGGACATGCAGTCAGAAGTTTAACTAGAAAAGAATCAAGACGTAGGAAGAGAGAACTTGCTTCCGGGTTAGCAGTTTGGGCTTCTACTTATTTGGAATTGCCGACTTCTTTCGATTCTTTGTTGGGCCTACAACCGGAAGATGCCATACAAAAAGTGGACTTTGTTCCGAAAGAATCTAAAAATTTTTCAGGTACAATCGTTTCTTCTTTGCAGGGATTGGGAGAATATGATCATTTTTCTCCTGTGATCGGATATCTAAACGTTTCTAAACAGCCTGAAGAAATTATTTCAGGTTTGTCGGAAGGGTTTTCTAGAGTTGTCTTAAATAATGTGGAAGATAATCTTTCTGCGATCGTTTTTATACATTCCGTAACAAGTGTTTCTGCTCTTAGAAGTATATTACCTTTTCTGAATGAGCATGAAAAAAAATCGGTGTTACGATATTCCTGGCAGTCGGGCGCGGCTTTGTTTTCTGCGTTCGGTAAAAAATCAAATCTAGAACTTCCTGAAAAAATAGAAAAAGAATCCAGAGAAGAAATGATAGATAGGGCAATTGAGCATGGAGACGAACACGCGATCAAATTTACGGAAGTATGTTTGAAAGAATTTGAATTCAATCCTTCTCCTGCATATTACGCAGCTGCTCGTTTAGCTAGAAAGTTTTTGGAACCTTTATCTTAATAGCGCATTGTTCTGAAAGTCAAATTTACTCTGGGTTGTTTGATCGATTTTGTTTTAGGAAGGCTATGCAGCCAAGATTCTTGGGCTCCTTGCATTACTAATAAACTTCCATGTTCTAATATTAAAGAAACTTGCTCTTTGGTGGACTTATGTTTGAAGTAAAATTTTCTTTCTGCCCCGAATGATAGAGAAGCGATAGTAGAATTTTTTCCTAACGATTTTTCATCATCGCTATGCCAGGCCATTCCTTCTTCTCCATTATTATATAAATTAAGTAAGCAGGAATTAAATTTGGTTTCAGTAATTTTTTCTGTTAAACTTTTGAGTTCAGAAAGTTCTTTTGTCCAAGGTAGCGCTTTTTTAGTGGTGTTTGAATATGTGTATTCATAATCTGAATCTCCGAACCAGGCTACTTTTCTTTTAGTGATTATATGTTTCCCGTAAATTATAGCCTCGTCGTTCCTCCAAGGGATGTCCTCGAGTAAAATTTTTAGAAGACTATCTGAAAGATTTCGAGCAATGATCGTCCCGTAATACGTTACAATTCCCTGATAAGGAAGTAAGTTCCTCTGCCTTTCCGATTCAAATAGTTCCATGTTTCCAAACTTTATATTTTTCTTTTAAACAGTGCCCACAAGGTCTAAACCTTAAACGGATCGCTTCTTTAAGATACCGCGTAATGAAAGATTATACCCAGAGTGTGTCTGTTTCCACTATGAACTTCGCTGACTCCGTGTTTAACCTGAGATCTATAATAGTCTTTTGCCCCTTTGACTGGGAAAAAATCAGTAGTGAATATGATCATATCTCCTCTTTCGGGACGGAATACTATAGCTTTAGATTGAGCTCTCGGTTTCGACTGAGTTAGTACGAATTCGCCACCTTCATAATCCTTATCTGGTTCATTTAGGAAGAATGCTAACTGGATCGGAAAATAAATATCTCCATATAAATCTTGGTGAAGAGTGTTAAATCCTCCTTTTCCATATTTGAGTAAAAGACTTGTAGGTTGGGTTTGCCCTTTCTCTACGCATAAATCTTGAAAAGTGTTTAGATCTAAAGGAAATCGTTTATCTATTTTTAAATTTTCCATCCATTGATTCGCTAATGGAGAAAGTCGCGGATAGGTTTCCTTTTTGATTTTTATAATTTGTTCAGGTTCAGGATTTTTGAAATATTTATATTCTCCGAACCCGAAACGATATTTTTCCATTACTACAGTTTTGCGAAATAGATCAGATTGATTGTATAAAGAGATCCAATCTAAACAACTTGCCTCATCCAAAACTTTCTTTTGAAGGACAGCCCCAGAAGAATTCAAATTTTCTAATAGACTGTCCCAGTTTAATTTAGCAAAATCTGGGTTCACAGATCATTCCTATTGACCAGATCCGTTTTAGCAGCTTCCCAGCCGATCATCGCAACTTTACGCGAATCTCCCCAATGGTATTCACCGAATTCTCCGGAAGAACGAATCACTCTATGGCAAGGGATTAAGAATGCTACTGGATTATTTCCGATCGCAGTTCCTATTGCTCTTGTCGCTTTAGGATTTCCCATTTGTTCTCCGATCTGTCCGTATGTGGAAAGTTTTCCCATAGGGACTTTTAAAAGAGTTTCCCATACTTTGAGCTGGAAGTCTGTACCTTTAAGATGTAATTTTATCTTACCCAATTGGCTCCAATCATGAGTGAATATGAACAATGCATTTTGTTGGATCATATCCACTGTTTGATTATAAGTCGCGTTCGGGAAAATCGACTTTAACTCTTGGAATACCTTCTTCTCATTTTCAAAAAATGAAATATAACAAATTCCTTTTGAAGTAGAAGCCACAAGTAATTTACCAAAAGGAGATTCCGCATAACTATAGTTAATCGATAGATCCTTTCCTCCATTCTTGTATTCTCCTGGAGTCATTCCTTCTATATTAACAAATAGATCGTGTAATCTACCTGTTCCAGAAAGTCCTGAGTCTAAGGCCGTGTCTAACAAAGAGGATCCATTCTCTTTTAATAAATTTTTAGCGTATTCCAAAGTGGTATATTGTAAAAACTTCTTTGGACTTACTCCTGCCCAGTCGGTGAACATTCTTTGGAAATGATGAGGGCTAAGTTTTAATTTGCCTGCCACATCTTCCAAACTTGGTTGTGTTTTGAAATTTTTACGAAGATAGAAGATCGCGTCTGCAATCCTATCAAAGTCTGTGTTTTGTTGTCCTTTCATGATTTTGGAGTATAGATAAGAAAGAGATAACTCGAAACCCGATACTTGCTATTTGTACCAGAAATTCCAGCTATTTAAAAGACCTTCTTCTTTCCTAATTTTAGTTAAAACAAGGCTTGACGATTCTTCATTTCAGATCCCCTCTTTTAAAAATGTCACAATATGTGACATTTTTAAAAGAGGGGATGTGGGAACGAGGGAGCAAACCAGAGAACTTGTATTAGAAGCTGCAGAATCCCTGTTTCTGGCCAAAGGACTCCTGGAAGTTTCCATGGAGGATATTGCCGCAAAAGCATCTTGCACTCGGCGAAATCTATATCGTTACTTTGATACAAAAGAAGCGCTCAGTATTGAAGTTCTTAGAAAACTTCTTTCTCCTTGGAATGATTTTCAGCTTCAAACTTTCGAGAGGTTAAGAAGTTCCAATCTTTCCGGAAGAGATGAACTAGTTTCCTTTCTCAAAACTCTGGCCAAATATTTAGAAACTCATAAACCTTTGCTTCGTTTCACTGCGGAGTTCGACTTTGTGTTCAGAGAGCGCAGTTCTTTTCAATTAGACGCCTCTTCAGAAGAGTCTTTATTCGCAGAGTTTCTATTCACCGAAAAACTTATCATACAAATTTTAGAAAAGGGAGAAGGGGATAGAAGTCTCAGTATCCCTTCTTCCTTAGCAATACTAGTTCCTACAATTACAACAGTTCTTTGGAGTCTTGGGCAAAGAGTTGCTCTTAGAGAAACTTTGATACCGAGAGAATTCGGGGTGAATGGTATGGAACTAGTACAAACGCAAATAGATCTATTGGTGCTTGCTTTAGAAACAAAACAAGATCCCGGAGAAAAGAAGGAGAATTAACATGTCTAAAAGTTTTGAACTTCCTAAAGATTTTTTATTAGGTTCTGCAACTGCAGCAACTCAGATAGAAGGTGGAGATATCTATAATAATTGGTATGCTTGGTCTCTTATCGGAAAAGTTGGAAATGGAGAATCATCCATCACTGGAGCTGATCATTATCGCAGATATGTAGAAGATATAGAACTTCTTTCTCAACTTCATCAAGAATGTTATCGAATGAGTATTGAGTGGAGTCGTATAGAACCTAAACAAGGAGAATGGTCTAAAGAAGGAGTAGAACATTATCGCGACGAATTCCAAAGGTTGATCAAAGCCGGGATCAAGCCACTTGTAACTCTTCATCATTTTTCCTGCCCTCAATGGTACCAAGAAAAAGGAGGATGGCTTTCTGAAAATGCAGTAGAGGACTTTATTAAATTCGTGGACTTCTCCATTAGAAATTTTGGAGATTTGGTTTCAGAATGGTGCACGATCAACGAGCCGAATGTATTCGCAAATGATAGTTATATGGATGGAAAATATCCACCAGGAAGTCATGGCGATATTGCTGCCTACATGAAGGTTACTAAAAACCTAATCCTTGTACATTTGAAATCATATAAACTTATTCACAAGATCCGTAAAGAACTTGGTTTTGCGGGAGAAACAAAAGTAGGATTTGCTCATCATCTTGCTATATTCGAACCTTTTAATTCTCATCCTCTCGCTAAACTAGGTTGTTTCTTAAGCGATTATCTATTTCATGAAATCCATATGAAAGGTTTTGTAGAAGGTAAACTTTGTTTCCCTTTAGGCTTTGGTGGTTATCCGGAAGGGAAGGGGATCTTCTGCGATTTTATAGGGATTAATTATTATTCCAGACACTTGTTCAAGGCTAGTTATAATCCAGGCAATTTATTCGCTACTCCTTTGGTAGATCCTAAGGTTTCCGAATCGGAGAAGAATGATCTGGGTTGGGAAATTTATCCAGAAGGTATCCACAAAGTTTGCCATCGCGCTTGGGACAAATACAAACTTCCTATCTATATCACAGAGAACGGAATTCCTGATGAGAAAGATGAGAAGAGGGAAAAATATATCGTAGATCATCTATATCAGATCAAATTACTTTTGGATGAAGGTGTTAAAGTAGAACGCTATTATCATTGGTCCTTTTTGGATAATTTAGAATGGAATGATGGTTATGGTCCTAGATTTGGTTTGGTAGAAGTGGATTACACTACTATGAAAAGAAAACCGCGCTTAAGTGCACTTCGTTACGCAGAGATTTGCCGTACTAAGAAGATTCAACAACGCGGATAATATTGACTTGCTCCCTTGCTGAAGAACGAATGGTGTTTCGACCTTCGGCTTGGGATCCATGTCAGTACCATTCTTAAATCCAGGAATATTCGCGCATATTGATGCGGGCAAAACCACACTCTTAGAAAGGATCTTATTTGAGACCGGCAAAATTTCTGCGCCGGGCAGAATTGAAGAAGGTACCACAGAGTCCGATTATCTCCCTGAAGAAATAGAAAGGGGAATTTCTATCCAGTCCACCGTGGCTCGGATTCCATATCCTAATCCTGAAAAGCCTCGAGTCATTCTACAATTTGTGGATAATCCTGGTCATTTGGATTTTCAATCCCAAGCAAATGCTTCTCTACTAGTTTCCGATTTTGGCTTAGTTCTTATCGATTCCTTTGAAGGATTAAAATCACAGACCTTCCAAAATGTGGAGGCTCTTAGAAAGTCAGGAAAACCAATATTATTTTTTCTAAATAAACTAGATCGTCCAGGTGCGGACATTCTTTCCCCTCTCGTGGATCTGGAAGTAGCATTAGGAAAAGAGCCAATTCTTCTATTTAGAGAAGATGGAAGTATTCCTATCTTAAAGGGAGAAGGGGAGGAGTCTGAGTTCCTGCCATTGATAGAATGGGATCACGGGCTTTCAGAAGAATATCTTAAAGATCATGGCCTTCTTCCTAAGCTTGCTATCAAAGGATTGGTAAAAGGATTTTGGGAAGGGAAAATTTTTCCAGTGCTGGGAGGGTCCGCACTCCAGGGACTAGGTGTAAATGAATTACTTTCTCTCTTAGAGGTCCTTGCCCAAGGAAAACCTGTTCAACCTTCTTCCAAAGAACAAACAGGGGTTGCATTCAAAAGAGAGATCCATCCTGAACTTGGAAAACTTCTTCATTTCCAAACATTAGCACCCATCAAAGTCGGGGACTTCTTCTTACATGGGGAAACAAAATATAAGATAGAGAACTTATACCAAATTTCCGCAAGGGACTACGAAGAAGTTTCTGCAGGTCATGCAGGAGAACTTCTCGCGACCACATCTCTTCTGAACTGGATCCCTGGAGAAATTCTTTCGAGACATAATACAGAAAACAAAACTCTACTCACTCCGATCAGAAAACAATTTCAGATCTTAATAGAACCAGAAAAGGAAGAAGATCGACAAGAACTTTGGGATCGTTTGCAAGATCTGGCTTGGTTGGATGAAGCGGTAAGCGTGGATATTCTCTCAGAGACCGGCCAATTTCGTTTATCAGGTACCGGCGAGTTGCATTTAGAGATTTCTCTCTCTCGTTTGAAAGAGTCTTTTTCAAAAAGCTTTCAAACAAGCGGAATCAAGGTTGCAAGATTTGCTCTATGGAAAAATTTGGTTCAAAAGGTCGCATTTCAGCATACCGCGTTCGATCAAAAGATCTCGAGCGGTCAGGTGCTCGCGTCCTTGGAAAGTTCTCACAACTTTTCTAAGGGAGTGCGGTTTAATGTTCAGCTAGCTGATCCAATCAAAGAGGCGATAACATCCGCGTTTACGGAAGTCACCGCCCGGGGAATAGACGGAGAAGAAGTTCTCGGTCTACAAATGATTGTCGAAGGTTATGAGTCTCCAAGTGAGACAAAGTCTTTCGATATTTCTTCCCTGATCAAAGTAGCTGTCATCAAAGGTTTAAAGGACATAATTCCGAATCATTCGGATTTCATTGGTCCCCTTTCCGAGTTAGAGATTCTTACACCGAATCAATATCTCGGAGATATATTGGCCAGTTTGGCTAAGAGGGACGCGAAGATTCGTAAGGTCACTGAGTTGACCGAAGGGCGTCATTTGATTCAGGCAAGCGCTTCTACGCAAAACTTGCTTGGCTTTAGCGGTGTCCTTAGAAATATGGCACAGGGAAGGGGCGTCCTATCTTTGGACACCCTTTTCGACTTTGATAACCATTCTGTATTGTTTTAACAAACAAGTCTGAATTCAGATTTGTTAATAAAGTAAGGAGTTAAAAACGCTATGGCTAAGGAGAAATTCGACAGGTCCAAACCACACTTAAACGTTGGTACAATCGGACACGTTGACCATGGAAAAACCACGCTAACGGCAGCAATCACCACTACGCTTGCAAAAGTATTGGGTGGAAAAAACAAAGCCGTAGCTTACGACCAAATCGATAACGCACCTGAAGAGAAAGCTCGTGGGATCACCATTGCTACTTCTCACCAAGAGTACGAAACTGCTAACCGTCACTATGCACACGTAGACTGCCCGGGTCACGCTGACTATGTTAAAAACATGATCACCGGTGCTGCTCAGATGGACGCTGCGATTTTAGTTGTATCCGCAACTGACGGACCAATGCCTCAAACGAAAGAGCATATCCTGCTCGCTCGTCAGGTAGGTGTTCCTTACATCATCGTATTCATCAACAAAGCGGACATGCTTGCTGCTGATGAGCGTGAAGAGATGATTCAAATGGTTGAGATGGACGTTCGTGACTTGTTAAACAAGTACAGCTTCCCTGGTGATGACACCCCAATCATTTATGGATCCGCTCTTAAAGCTCTTGAAGGCGACGAGTCCGAATTAGGAGCTCCATCAGTAGTTAAACTAATGGAAGCATTGGACACTTACGTTCCGAATCCAAAACGTATCGTTGACAAACCATTCCTAATGCCAGTAGAGGACGTGTTCTCTATCACTGGTCGTGGAACTGTTGCAACTGGAAGAGTAGAACAAGGAACTTTGAAAATCAACGACGAAGTTGAAATCGTTGGTGTTCGCCCTACTACCAAAACAGTTGTTACTGGTATCGAGATGTTCCGTAAACTTTTAGATTCTGCTGAAGCTGGAGACAATATTGGTGCTCTTCTTCGTGGAACTAAAAAAGAAGACATCGAAAGAGGACAGGTTCTTGCTAAACCAGGATCAATCACTCCTCACAAAAAATTCAACGCGGAAGTTTACGTTCTTACTAAGGACGAAGGTGGACGTCACACTCCATTCTTCAATAACTACCGTCCACAGTTCTATTTCAGAACTACTGACATCACTGGCGTTTGTAACCTACCTAACGGTATGGAAATGGTAATGCCTGGTGACAACGTTACAATGAGCATCGAGTTGATTCACCCGATCGCTATGGACAAAGGTCTTAAATTCGCGATTCGCGAAGGTGGAAAGACTATTGGTTCTGGCGTAGTGGCTGAGATCACCGAGTAAGAGAAAGGAAATGGCTGGCCAAAAGATCAGAGTAAAGCTTAAAGCTTTCGATCATAAGTTGATCGACCAATCAACTTACGAGATCGTTGCGACTGCCAAAAGGACCGGAGCTACTGTCTCCGGTCCGATTCCTCTTCCAACGAAGAAGGAAATATACACAGTCCTCCGTTCTCCACACGTAAATAAAAAATCAAGAGAGCAGTTTGAGATGAAAACTCACAAAAGGCTCATAGACATTCTGGACACCAATGAAGACACAGTTGAGGCTTTAATGAAGCTACAACTCCCTGCAGGTGTTTCAGTGGATATTAAATCCTAAGGGAAGAAGAAATGGCAAAGGGATTAATCGGTAAAAAGATAGGGATGTCCCAAATCTTCGACGAGCAAGGAAACATTATTCCTGTGACCGTCTTAGAGGTAGGTCCCTGCGCAGTTTCCCAAGTCAAATCCGCCGCTACGGACGGTTACGACGCGATACAATTAGCTTATCAGGATGATAAAGAGAAACACCTGACCAAAAGCGAGATAAAGCATTTGGCAAAAGCTGGACTAACTCCTAAGAGAGTGTTGAAGGAATTCCGGAATTTCGGCGAAGAGCCGACAGCGGGAGCTGAATTGAAAGCACAAGACGTGTTTGCAGTTTCGGATATTGTAAAAGTTACAGGAACCAGCAAAGGTAAAGGTTTCCAAGGTGTTATCAAAAGATACGGACACCATGGTGGACCAGGAGCTCACGGTTCTCGTTTTCATAGACATCCAGGATCCATGGGATCCAACACCACTCCAGGTAGAGTATTCAAAGGTCGTAAATTACCGGGCCGTATGGGTTTTGATACAAAGACTGTATTGAACCTGAAAGTGGTTCGTATTAATGAAGCAGAAAATTTGGTTTTTGTAAGCGGATCCGTTCCGGGACGTGCAAACTCCATCATCACTATTGAGAAGATATAAAGACCGCGGTTAGTCATGAAAGCACAGAAGTACTCAAAAGAAGGAAAACTGCTCTCGGAAATCGAACTTCCTGCAGCGTTGTTCGAATCCAAATATAGCAGTGGCGCGATATACGACGCCATCAAAGCGGAGAATGCTAACCTTCGCTCCGGGAATCATCATACCAAAACTCGCTCGGAAGTATCCGGGGGTGGTAAAAAGCCTTGGTCCCAAAAGGGAACTGGTAGAGCTCGTCAAGGTTCTATCCGTGCTCCTCAATGGGTGGGCGGTGGTACTGTTCACGGACCTCGCAAGAGAGATTATTCTTATAACGTTTCTCCAAAAGTGAAACGCAGAGCGGTTCTTTCCGTTTTGAATAAGAAAGCTCAAGACGCGGTCATTAAAGTAATAGAAGATCTGGATCCAAAAGAATTCAGCACAAAAGCTTTCTCTACTTTATTCAGCAATATCGGACTAAAGAACACCGGAGTGATCGGCTTCTTAGTAGATGGAGAGAACGACTTCCTTAAAAAGTCAGTTCGTAATATCCCTACTGTAAAATACATCAACTCTAAACGTATCGCGGTTCGTGACATTCTATATAATAGAAATCTTGTAATCACCGAAGCAGCTTTGGGAGAAATTCTCAAACATTACGGAGAAGGAAAATGAATCTTAACGAAGTAATTTTATCTCCGATCATCACTGAGAAGTCCCAGGATCTGGAGACTATCGGTGAGAAAGCCGGTAAAAGAACCGTAAAATATACTGTGGAAATCCACCCTAGAGCAAACAAAACTCTAGTGAAGGAAGCTTTCCGCAAAATTTACAATGTAGTACCTTCTTCCGTAAACATCCAAGTGTATCGCGGAAAGATAAAAAGATTCCGTCATCTACCTGCTCCTAAAGCTCATTGGAAAAAAGCAATCGTGACTTTCCAAGACGGCGCGAGCATCGACTTCGGAAAGGAAGCATAAGAAATGGGAATTAAAAAGTTTAAACCCGTTACTGCCGCCAGCCGTTTTAAATCGGTATTAACCTTTGAGGAAATCACCGAGACAGAACCGTATCGCCCTTTAACGATCAGCTTAAATTACAAAGCAGGTCGCGGAGAAGGTGGTAAAATTGCGGTTCGCAGAAAAGGCGGAAGAGTAAAACGCAAATATCGTATCATCGACTTCAAACGTCGTAAAGTAGGGATTACCGCTACAGTTAAAACTGTAGAATACGATCCGTACCGTTCGGCGTTTATTTCTCTTGTTAGTTACTCTGACGGAGAATACGCTTATATCCTAAATGCTGAAGGCATGAAAGTTGGAGACAAAGTTTCCAATGGAGAAGCGGCTGAAATCAAAGTTGGAAACGCACTTCCACTTGGGAAAATTCCTCCAGGCACTAATGTGCATAACGTGGAATTGAAAATTGGAAGAGGCGGACAAATCGCAAGAACTGCAGGATCCTTCGCTACTATAGCTGGTAGAGACGGAGAGTATGTTCTTCTTAAACTTCCAAGCTCTGAAGTTCGTAAAGTTCACCAGAACTGCTACGCTACTATAGGAATTTGCAGCAATAGAGATCATAACCTTGTTTCCATCGGTAAAGCTGGTAGAAACAGATGGTTGGGAAAACGTCCTAAGGTCAGAGGGGTTGTAATGAACCCGGTTGATCACCCGCATGGTGGTGGAGAGGGACGTACTTCCGGAGGTCGTCACCCAGTGACTCCTTGGGGTATTCCAACCAAAGGATATAAAACTCGTCGCAGGGCTAAACCTTCTGACAAGTTCATTATCCAGAAGAGAAAGGGAAATAGGAGCAGGTAATCATCATGAGATCTTCTAAAAAAGGTCCGTTCATCGACAGTCACCTCATGAGCAAGGTGATCAAGCTGAACTCTGAAAACCAAAAGAAACCGTTTAAAACCTGGTCTCGTAGAAGTACGATTTTCCCAGACATGATCGGTCACACAATCATGGTTCATAACGGAAACAAATTTATCCCTGTTTTCATCAATGACAACATGGTAGGACACAAGTTAGGAGAATTCGCTCCAACTCGTACTTATCGTGGTCATGGAAACACCGATAAAAAGGCGGCTAAGAAATAATGGAAGCCGTAGCAATCGCAAGATTTGTTAGAATGTCCCCTCGTAAACTTCGTCTTGTTGCGGATGAGATCCGTGGATACGAAGTTACTGAAGCTTTGGATATTCTTAAATATACTAATAAGAGAGCGATCGAGCCTATCTTCAAACTTATCAAATCCGCTTCTGCAAACGCAGTTGTGAAAAGTGATAACGCTGATCCAGGCAAGATGTTCATTAAAAAGATCCTGGTGGACGAAGGCCCAATTCTTAAACGCTTCCGTCCTCGCGCTCGTGGTAGAGCTGCAAGGATCCGTAAGAGAACCAGCCACGTTACTGTGGTAATCTCGGATTAATAGGGGAAATCATGGGACAGAAAGTTAACCCAATCGGACTTCGTATCGGAATTACCCGCGGATGGGATTCTATTTGGTTCTCGCAAGCCGACTACAAAAAGAACCTGCACGAAGATATTAGAATTCGTAGATTTATCCAAGGCCGTTTCAAAGAAGCAGGCGTTGTAAAAGTAGTTGTGGAGCGTTTTCCTGAGAAGATCAACGTTAACCTTCATACTGCTAAACCAGGTGTGGTAATCGGTAAAAACGGAGCGAATATCGAAGCCGTTAAAAAAGTCCTTAAGACTATGACCGAAAAACCTCTTAATCTTAACATTATCGAAGTTAAGAAGCCTGAGACTATTGCACAATGTATCGCTGAGTCTATTGCGATCCAAATCCAAGAACGTCAACCGTTCCGCCGCGTGATGAAACAAGAACTTCGTCGTGCGATGAGAGGTGGAGTAGAAGGAATTAAGATCCTTATCTCTGGACGTTTGAACGGAGCGGACATGGCTCGTCGCGAAGGTTATCGTGAAGGAAGAATTCCTCTTCATACCCTTAGAGCGAAAATCGATCTAGGATTCCGTGAAGCAAGCACCACTTTCGGACAAATCGGAGTGAAAGTTTGGACTTACACTGGAGACTTCATCAACAGTAAAGAAGAGTCCGAAGAAGATAAATACGCCGTTAAAAGAAGGACCAACTGATCGTCTTTGATGATCCAAAGGTAAAAAACGATGTTATCACCTAAAAGAGTTAAGTTCAGAAAAAGACAAAGGGGCCGCTTGAAAGGAAACGACGAGCGTGGTTCCAAAGTGTCCTTCGGTGAGTTCGGTCTTAAAGCCGTTACTTCCGGACGTTTGACTGCAAGACAGATCGAAGCGGCAAGGATCACTATCAACCGTCAGGTAAAAAGAGGCGGGAAACTTTGGATTAGGATCTTCCCTCATCTACCTATTACTAAAAAACCAGCGGAAACTCGTATGGGTAAAGGTAAAGGTAACCCTGAGTTCTGGATCGCAGAGATCAGACCTGGTAGAGTTTTATTCGAAATGAGCGGAATCGATGAAGCGACCGCTAAAAAAGCTTTGGATCTGGCTGCTTATAAACTGCCTGTTCAAACTGAGTTCGTGAAGAGGTCTACGCTGTGAAAAAGATCAAACTCGCAGAGTTAAAAGACGCAGAAATTTTAGCACAATTGGAAGATGCTTACAAAATCATTCGTACAGCACGTTTCCAATACGGAGTTGCTCGTTCTTTAGAGAACCCGAAGGTGATTACTAACGCGAAGAAAAAAATCGCACGCCTTCTAACTATCCAAAAGAACAGAGAGTTGGCTGCAAAGTCTGGCACTACTAAAGCTAGACGTTATTCGAGAGCTACTCGCAAGACGCAAGCTTTAGCAAAATCTAATGCTTCTGCTAAGAAAGCTGCTAAGGGAACGAACTGATTATGGAAACTGCAAAGAAGCATATAAAAAAATCACTTCTGAGCGAAGGTAAAGTAGTGAGCACCGCTATGGATAAAACCTTAGTGATGTTAGTGGAAGCACGTAAGACTCACCCTAAGTTTAAGAAGATCGTTCGTAGAACCGTTAAAATGAAGGTTCATGACGAAAGAAATGAGTGCCAAGTAGGAGATAGAATCCTGGCGATTGAAACCAGACCTCTATCCCGTGAAAAGCGTCACCGTCTATTTAAGATCGTAGAAAAGGCAAAGTAAGATGATCCAACAGGAAACCATCCTCCAAGTCGCCGATAACTCCGGAATCAAAAGAGTTATGTGTATTAAAGTCTTAGGAGGCTCTAAAAAACGTTACGCCTCTGTAGGAGACGAGATTATCGTCGCTGTTAAAGACGCACAACCTGCTTATGGGTTAAAAGATTCCACGGGGAAAAAGGTCCATAACAAGGCCGTTCAACGCGCAGTAGTCGTCAGAACTAAAAAAGAAATCCGTCGTCCAGATGGTTCTTATATTCGTTTCGATGATAACGCAGTCGCAATTATCGACGACAAAGGTAACCCGAAAGGGACCCGTATTTTCGGGCCAGTAGCTCGCGAACTTCGCGATAAAAAATACGCTAAAATTATCTCCCTAGCGCCGGAGGTTCTATAATGTCTAAGCTGACATATCGGGGATCCGAATACACAAAATTCAAATCCGTTCGCCTTCACAAAGATGACGAAGTAGTTGTCATCGCAGGAAAAGAGAAGGGGAAAAAAGGCAAGATCCTAGTTATCGATAAGAAAAGGGATCGTGTAGTAGTAGAAGGACTGAATAAACGTAAACGTTTCTTAAGACCTACCCAAGAGAACCCTCAAGGTGGTGTAGTTGAAGTAGAAGCTCCAATGCACATCTCCAATGTAATGTTCTACGACTCCAAGAAGAAGAAAGGAGTTCGTCTGGGCTACCAAGAGAATAAAGGTAAAAAAGTCCGCGTTTCTAAGCCGGAAGGGAAAGAGATCTAAGTCATGGCAGCAGCTAGATTGAGAGATAAATACGGGAAAGAAATCGTTCCCGCTCTTCAGAAACAATATAACTTCAAGTCCATTATGCAAGTTCCTCGTTTGGAAAAAATTGTTCTGAACGTGGGAATGGGCGAGGCTCATACCAACCCTAAAGCATTGGAAGCGGCTGTAGAAGAACTCGCATTGATCACAGGACAACGCCCTGTTAAAACCAAGGCTAAAAAATCCATCGCAGGATTCAAACTCCGCGAAGGTATGAGTCTTGGAACCACAGTTACCTTACGTGGAAACTATATGTATGAGTTTCTAGATCGTTTGGTGAACGTGGCTCTACCAAGGGTGCGTGACTTTAAAGGAGTTTCCGAGAAAGGTTTCGACGGCCGCGGAAACTACAACTTCAGCATCAAAGAACAAATCATTTTTCCAGAGATCAAAGTGGATAAGATCAACACTCTCTATGGAATGAACCTGACCTTCGTAACGAACACCAAGGTAGACGCAGAAGCTTATAGCCTTCTCGCTGCTTTCGGTATGCCGTTCCGGAACCTGAGATAAGGAGCCCGCAATCATGGCTAAGACCTCTTTAATCGAAAGACATAAGAAAAAAAAGAAATTCAAAGTAAGGGTTCACAATCGTTGCCCACTTTGCGGACGCCCTCGCGGTTACCTAAGAAGATTCGACATGTGCAGAATTTGCTTCCGGAAGCTTGCTAGCCAAGCTCAAATCCCGGGCGTAGTTAAGGCATCTTGGTAAGGAGGACATTATAATGAGTTTATCTGATCCAATCGGTGATATGCTGACCCGCATTCGTAATGCTGGTCGTGCGAAACATGAGAGTTGTGTGATTCCAGGAAGTAAGATCAAACGTTCTATTCTGGAATTATTGAAAGAAGAAGGATTTATCAACGGCTATGAGCCGGTGACTAACGGAAGTTTCGAAGATTTCAAAGTTGCTTTGAAATACGATGTAACCAAAAGACCAGTGATCCGCGAGTTAGTTCGTGTATCTAAACCAGGTCGTAGAGTTTACATGAAAAGCGAAGAGATCCGCCCGTATAAAAACAATATGGGAACTATGATTCTCTCCACTTCCAAGGGAGTTATGACCGGCAAAAAAGCTCGGAAATTACGCGTAGGAGGAGAGGTTATCTGTAAACTCTCTTAAGAGTGACGGAAACTTATAAAGACCTATGTCCAGGATTGGAAAAGCAGAAATCAAACTTCCGGATAAAGTGGAAGTAAAACAGGACACCTCAGTAATTAAAGTGAAGGGTCCTCTAGGTGAGTTACAAACTCCTATTTTTGCAGGAATCTCTCTGAAAAGCGAGGGTGGAATTGTAAAATTAGAAAGATCCAGCGAAGAGCAAAACGTAGTAGCTCTTCACGGATTAACCCGCGCTCTTCTTATGAATAGCGTAAAGGGAGTGACCGCTGGTTGGGAAAAAAACCTGGAGATCACAGGGGTTGGTTATCGTGCTGCTAAGCGCGGTGAAGATCTGGTGATGAACCTTGGATATTCCCACGAGGTTGTTTATAAAGCTCCTAAAGGAATTAAGATCGAAGTCATTGAACAAGTGAAGATCAAAATTTCTGGGATCGACAAACAACTAGTCGGACAAGTTGCGGCAGATATCCGTTCTAAGAGACCTCCTGAGCCTTATAAAGGTAAAGGGATCAAGTACAACGACGAATTTATCAAGAGAAAGGCCGGAAAAACCGGTAAGAAGTAAGGCCATGATTAATAAACTGAAAAAAATCGCAGCCAAACGCAGAAGAGCAGAGCGTTCCAGATTCAAACTGAGACAGTCCAGCTCTCGTCCAAGATTGGTATTCAATAAATCCAATCGTTATCTTTCCTGCCAGATCATCGACGATACTCAGGGAACTACTTTGGTAGCTGCTTCTACTTTAGAAGCTACATTTGCTGGTAAAAGCCGCAAAGATAAAGAAGCTGCTAAGGCTTTGGGAAAAGCGATCGGAGAGAAAGCCGCTTCTAAAGGTGTGAAGGTAGTTATGTTAGATCGTTCCGGGATGATCTATCACGGAAGAATCGCGGCTTTCGCGGACGCGGCTAGAGAAGCCGGATTGGAGTTCTAATAATGGCATACGAACAAGATCAAGAACAGAAAGAGTTTAACGAGAAGGTCGTAAAGATCGATCGCGTTGCTAAAGTTGTAAAAGGTGGACGTCGTTTCTCCTTTAACGCTCTAACAGTAGTTGGAGATGCAAAAGGTAAAGTAGGGATCGGATTCGGTAAAGCGAACGAGGTTCCTGATGCGATCCGTAAATCCATCGAGTCTGCTAAGAAAAATTTGGTGAAAATCCAATTCAGAGGACATACCATTCCTCACGAAGTGATCGGAAAATTCAAATCGGCAAGAGTGATCCTGAAACCGTCTACTGCGGGAACTGGAATCATCGCTGGTGGATCCGTTCGTTCCGTAGTGGAGAAGGTTGGGATCCAAGATATTCTTAGCAAATCTTGGGGTTCTTCGAATCCAGTAAACATCGTAAAGGCGACTCTGGACGCTCTTCAACAATTGGAGACTCCGGTATTAGCAGCTCGTAAAAGAGGAATCACTCTGGCTCGTCTTTTCGGAAACGACGTAGGATAATAAACATGGAAACCGTAATCGTTACTCAGATTAAAAGTAATATCGGGATTAAAAAAGGCCAGAAGCTAACTCTGGCTGCTTTGGGACTCCGTAAAACCGGACAACAAAGAAAACATACTCTAACTCCGCAGGTGAAAGGAATGATCAATGACGTTCAACACCTGGTCCGAGTCGAAAAGGCGTAATTAGGTAAGGGAAATGAGTAAAGAAAGAATTAAGGCTGCCCTGGCGTTCGGAAAAGAGCGCACTGAAAAGGGAGATAAGCCAGCAGGGAACACAATTCCAGTTCCAGCAGGTTCTACTAAGAACAAGAAACGTTTAGGTCGTGGTATCGGTTCCAAAACCGGTAAAACTGGGGGCCGCGGATCCAAAGGACAGTATGCTCGTAATACCGTTCGTAGAGGATTCGAAGGTGGGCAGATGCCTATCCACAGAAGACTCCCAAAACGTGGATTTACTTCTATATTTCATAAGGATTTCTTCCCAATCAACCTCAGAGACATAGAGAAAAGCGGGTTGACCGGCAACATAGATGCCAAAATTATGGTTGAATCGAAGATTCTTGATAACGAGAGCTCTCTTTTCAAGATTCTAGGAACCGGTGAGATCACAAAAGCTGTTCATATAATAGCAGATGGATTCTCCGCTTCTGCTAAGGAAAAGATAGAGAAAGCAGGCGGTTCCATTAAACTTCGCTCTGAGTTAGCTTCTAAAGAAGCTTAATCCGAGTCGTTTTCGACCGTTTGGAAGACCGATTCTTTTATTTTGTAGAGGGACTCAATACTTGAGTCCCTTTTGCCCGAAAGGGGAATGACCAAGGACTAAGGAAAGAGAACAAAGCCGCATGCTGACTTCGATTGCAAATATTTTCAAAATTCCAGAGTTGAGGAACAAGGTTTTCTTTACTCTTGGCATGCTCTTACTCTTCCGTCTCGGAACTCATATTACTATTCCTGGTATCGATCCTAAAGTAGTTTCTGCAATTGCTTTGGATGCAAACGCAGCCGAAGGTCTTGTAGGAATGTTCGATATGTTTGCTGGAGGAGCTCTTCTAAACTTCTCCATCTTCGCATTAGGGATCATGCCTTATATTTCTTCTTCCATCATTATGCAGTTAGTGATGGTTCTTGTGCCTTCTTTACAAAAACTTCAAAAAGAAGGAGAAGAAGGTCGTAAGAAGATCAGCCAATACACTAAATACGGAACTATCCTACTTTGTGGAGTTCAGTCTTTAGCAGTTATCCGTTTGGCTCAACGTTGGTCTTATGGAGCGGACAATGCACCTGCTCTTCACCCAGGTTTGATCCACTCTTCTGTTGAATCTTGGTTCTTCTTTATCGCTCTATTATCCATCACTACTGGAACAGTTCTTTTAATCTGGTTAGGTGAACAAATCACTGAGAGAGGGATCGGTAACGGTATTTCTCTTTTGATCTTCGCTGGTATCGTAGGACGTCTTCCAGTTTCCGTAGCTCAGTTGTTCCGTGAGAACTTCGTAGACGGACTGAACATTATCATTCTTCTTCTTTTATTCATCCTGCTCATCGCGTTAACTGTTCTTCTTACTCAAGGTGTCCGTAAGGTTCCTTTACAGTATGGAAAACAAATGGTGGGAAGAAAGATGGTCCAAGCTAAGTCTCAAAGCATTCCTTTCAAAGTGAATGGCGCGAGTGTAATGCCTATCATATTCGCTTCTTCTTTATTACTTTTTCCTCAAACGATTATCCAACAGATATCCGAGCTTCCTAATTGGGCGGGTTGGGTTCTTTTATTGGATTATCTGAACCCATTCTCTCAGACTTGGTATCACGCTGCGTTCTACTTCTTTGTGTATATCGCACTTATCGTGTTCTTCGCATATTTTTATACTGCGATCCAATTCAACCCTGGAGAACTTGCGGAGAATCTTCGTAAGTATAATGGATTCATTCCTGGAATTCGTCCAGGTTCTCATACTAAGGAATACATTGAGAAGGTCCTAAACAGGATCACTCTTCCTGGTGCAGTTTTCTTAGCAGGACTTGCATTAGCTCCTTATATCATTATTCGTTTCTTGAATTTAGGAACTAACTCTGGTGGTGGCTCCTTGGTTTACACCTTCGGAGGAACTTCTCTACTGATCATGGTAGGGGTTGCTTTGGAAACTCTGAAACAATTAGAGTCTCAATTACTTATGAGAAACTATGATGGTTTCTTGAAAAAAACTAAAATCAAGGGAAGGTCTTAAGAAAATGAATTCCATCATTTTCATGGGCCCTCCGGGTGCTGGTAAAGGTACTCAAGCAAAGATACTTTGCGACACTTTGGGAATTCCTCAGATCTCTACTGGAGATATTTTGAGAGCAGCCGTTAAAAACGGAACCCAAATGGGATTAGAAGCAAAGAAATACATGGATGCCGGAGATTTAGTTCCGGATTCAGTAGTTATTGGCATTATCAAAGATCGTCTTGTAGAGCCTGATTGCAAAAACGGATTCTTATTGGATGGATTTCCAAGAACCGTCGAGCAAGCTGATGCTTTGGATAAAATCCTAAGCACAGAAGGTTTAAAAATCAAGAGAGCGATCAATTTAGAAGTTCCTGATCAAGAACTTCTGGAACGTTTATTAAAACGTGCAGAAATCGAAGGTCGTTCCGACGACAACGAAACTACGATCAAGAGTCGTTTGGAAACTTATAACAAAAAGACTCTTCCATTATTGGACTACTATGCTGCTAAAGGAAATCTCTCCCGTGTAAACGGAGTGGGGAACCTGGATGTAGTTACAAAGCTCATCGAGAAGGAGTTAGCTTAACTTGGCAAAAGAAGATGCAATCACCGTGGACGGAACCGTTTTGGAACCTCTCCCAAACGCTATGTTCCGCGTTGAGCTGGAAAATGGTCATAAAGTTTTGGCTCATATTTCCGGTAAAATGAGAATGCATTATATCAGAATCCTCCCTGGCGACAAAGTCACCGTGGAACTTTCTCCTTACGATTTGACCAAGGGTAGAATTACCTACCGCAAAAAATAGGAACACGTTATGAAAGTAAGAACTTCCGTAAAAAAAATCTGCACTAGCTGCAAAGTTATCAGAAGAAAAGGTGTGATCAGAGTGATCTGCACCAACCCTAAACACAAGCAAAGGCAAGCATAATCATGGCTCGTATCGCAGGTATCGATCTTCCAAGAGAAAAAAGAATCGTTGTTGGTCTAACGTATATTTACGGAATCGGCCGATCCACTTCTCGCAAACTTCTCGCTAAAGCGGGAGTAGACGAAAAAATCAGAGTGAAAGATCTTTCTGACACTCAAGAAGCTGCTCTCAGAAAAGCGATCGAAGAAAGTATCAAGGTGGAAGGAGATCTTCGCTCCGAAAACCAACTCAATATCAAAAGATTGATGGATATCGGTTGTTACAGAGGCCTGCGTCATAGAAGAGGTCTTCCAGTTCGCGGTCAAAGAACCAGAACGAATGCTCGTACTCGTAAGGGTGTTAAGAAGACCGTTGCCAATAAGAAGAAGGTGACTAAGTAATCATGGCTGAAGATAAAAAAGGCAAAAAAGAGAAAAAGGTTAAGAAGAAGGAGAAGAAGGTCGTTCCTCGCGGAAAGGTCTATATCACCGCTTCTTTTAACAATACCATCATCACCATCACTGACTTGGCAGGAAACACTCTGTCTTGGTCAACCGCTGGTGCAATGGGTTTCCGTGGATCCAAAAAATCTACTCCGTATGCGGCTCAGATCGCTGCGGGGAATGCTGCCGAGAAAGCAATCGACTCTACCGGTTTAGCCGAAGTGGATGTTCTGGTTTCTGGCCCAGGTATCGGACGCGAGTCTGCGATCCGTTCCTTAGTTGCTAGAGGACTTTCTATTAAAATGATCAAGGACGTTACACCTCTACCGCATAACGGTTGTCGTCCGCGTAAAAGAAGAAGGGTTTAAGGTAGGAATAATATGGCAAGATATAGAGGACCTGTCGTTAAACTAATGAGGAGAGAAGGTGTTAACCTTTACCTCAAATCCAGTTTTACTTTCAATAGAGATAAGTTCCATAAAAAGGGACCTCCTGGAATGCAACCTAAACGGAAACCGAAAATTTCCGAGTACGGTTCTCAGCTTCGTGAAAAACAGAAGTTGAAAAGAGCTTACGGACTTTTAGAAAAACAGTTCCGTAGCCTTTACGAAGAAGCATCGCACGCTCATGGCGTAACTGGTGAAATCCTTCTTCAACTTTTAGAAAGAAGATTAGATAACGTTGTATATCGTTTAGGTTTCGCAGTGACTAGACGTCAGGCGAGAAACTTCATCGCTCACAACCATATTTTGGTAAATGGAGAGAAAGTGGATATTCCATCTTTCCGTTTGAAAGTAGGCGATAAGATCGAGATCAAACCTAAATTTAGAACTTCTGGTTTTATTACCCAGAATATCCAATTGGCTCAATCTCTGAATAATATTCCTTCTTGGGTGTCTTCTGATTTCATTCAGTTTTCAGGAGAAATTCTGTCTTTGCCGGAACGTCATCATATCGACATTCCAGTGAAAGAGCAGGTGATCGTGGAGTTGTACTCCAAGTAATTTTATTGGGAAGGGTTTCTAAGTGTCTCTAAAAAGTTTACTCAAAGGATTTAAACGTCCCAAAAAGATCGAATTTACTACGGAAGCGAATACTCCGAACTACGGAAAATTCGTAGCGGAGCCTTTCGAGCGCGGTTTTGCGACCACAATCGGAAACTCTCTTCGTAGAACTCTCATGTCTTCTATCGAAGGAGCGGCAATTTCCGCTCTTCGTATCGAAGGTGTGAACCATGAGTTCTCTTATATCGAAGGAGTCGCTGAAGACGTTACTCGTATCATCCTAAACCTCAAACAAGTTCGTATCAAATACGAGCCTGAGGACAAGGACCAAAGCAAAGTTATCCATTTGGAATTGAAAGGTGCAGGATATTTCAGAGCTGGAGACCTGGCTGTGGATTCTTCCATCGAAATCATGAACCCAGATCTACATATCGCAACTTTGAATGAAGATGCGAACCTTGTATTGGATCTGGAAATCCAAAGAGGAAGAGGATACGTTCCAGCAGAAGATAAGAAGAAGGATATAGAAGTTCTTGGAACTATCCCAATCGACTCTATCTTCTCTCCAGTTCAAAAAGTAATTTTCGAAATTTCTGAAACCCGTGTGGCTCAGAGATCCGATTATGAAAAACTGACTCTGGAAGTTTGGACAGACGGATCCATTTCTCCTGAGGATGCAGTTGCTCAAGCAGCTAAAATCCTTAAAGAGCACCTTACAGTATTCATCAACTTCGAAGAAGAATTAGAGGAAGAAGAAGACGAGTTAGACGAAGCGGACGAGAAGTTGAAAGCTTCCCTTTCCAAACACGTGGAAGAGCTCGAACTTTCTGTACGTTCCTTAAACGTTCTTCGCAGTTTGGAAATCGACTTCGTCGGAGATCTAGTAAAAAGATCCGAAGAAGAGATGTCCAAATCCAAACATTATAGCGAGCAAGGCCTCGCAGAACTTAAGTCTAAACTTGCTGGTTTAGGACTTTCGTTCGGAATGAGAGATTTCTAACATGAACAAAAGAAATAAAGTAAAACATCTCAACCGCGAAAAAGGTCATAGAGACGCTCTGATCAATAACATGATCACTAGTCTTTTCAAATACGAGAGAATTGAATCTACTCAAGCAAAATTGAAAGTGGTTCGTTCTCACGCTGAAAAGATCATTACCAGAGCAAAAAGAAATCTTGCGACTGATATCGCTCCTGCGGTTGCACTTCACAACAAACGTGAAGTTCTAAAAAGAATAAAGGACCGCAATATCGTTACGAAACTTTTCGAAGATATCGCAGTTCGTTATGCAAGCACTAACGGTGGATATACTAGAATTCTGAAAATGATCAACAGAGCTTCTGACAATTCCGAAGTAGGAATTTTAGAACTCACTAACAGAAAGGATCGTCCGACCCTTATCAAAGAGATCAAAGATAAGAGAGAGGCTATTTCCGACTCTAAAAAGGAAAAAGCGGCAGCTCCTGCTCCGGCTAAAAAGGAAAAAGCTCCTAAAAAAGAAGCAGCTCCTAAAGCTAAAGCAGCTAAGAAGCCTGCGGCTCCGAAAAAAGCAGTTAAGAAAGCTGCTCCTAAGAAGAAAAAATAATATATATAATCCCCGAAGAGATGGGAGATATGTGGGCCCCGGTGTTGGAAACAGCATCGGGGTTTTTTATTTTATGAGATGAATATTTTACTTTAAATGCTTTAACGAAGTTGTTTTGTTTAAGCAAATTTTCTGAAATAAGCAGAGACGAAGAGATACATGCTAAGTCGGATTCTTAACTTAAAATATTTGGATTTGATGGTTGGCATTTTCATTTTTGCTTATATTTCGTACTTTCAAGCATGGCTTTCTGACGACGCTTTCATTAGCTTTCGAGTTGTAGATAATTTTGTAAACGGTTATGGGCTGCGATGGAATATCGCTGAAAGAGTTCAGGTATTCACTAATCCTCTTCTTGTTTTGATTCTTTCTCCTTTGTACTATTTGTGGAGAAATATTGTCGCTATTTCTTTTATCACTTCTTTTATATTTGGGATCGGATCTATTTATCTTTTAAAGAAAATTGCCGTATCTAGATTATCTTTTGTTGTTTCGATCTTGTTTTTGTTCTCTTCTGTTACTTTTTTCGATTATGTATTTTCCGGATTAGAAAATTCTCTCAATTATTTAATAGAAGCTTCTTTCTTTTATTATTTGTGGAAGGATGAAGACAGCCCTAAAGGTAAACTTCCTATTTGCACATTTTTGATCTCTATTGCAGTCGTATCTAGGTTTGATTTCGTTTTAATATTTGCGATCCCGTATATAGTTCTTTTATACTCTGAGTATTCAAAAAATAGAATTAATAGAAAGGTAATTCTATTATCTATTTTGGGATTACTTCCTATTATTTTGTGGCTATTGTTTTCTGGATTTTATTTTGGTTCGTTTTTGCCGAATACGTATTTTGCCAAAACTAATATTTTAGAGCCATTTCCTGATATTGTTCTCCAAGGTTTAAAATATTTTAAATTTCAGTTCTTTTGGGATCCAATTTCTTTCATTTTTATACCATTAGTATTCTTAATTCATTTGGCATTTAAGCAATTAAGATGGGCTCTCCCTATTGCCTTTCTATATGCAGTTCCCTTTTTATTTTATATACTATTTATAGGTGGCGACTTTATGGCTGGTCGCTTCTTCACTTCGGTAGTTTTCTTTTTCGGTTTGGTATTAGCAAGGCTTCCTTTCAGACTAAAAGATGGATTAATAACCATTCTCTTAGTCATAATTTATAATTTTCTATTTCAATTTACTCCAATCCATGTCGATCAAATAGGTTCGTTGTCTAAGAACTTTGTAGATGGGATCGCAAATGAAAAAAATATCTATTATTCTAAGACAGCTTTTCGACATCGCAATACTAGTGGATCCATTTTGTATAAGCTGGCTCGTCGTGCAAAATTGTATAAGGTTGACGATTCAGTCGTCTTAAGAGGCCAAATAGGTATATTCGGATATTCATTGGGTCCCAATTATCATATCATAGATTTTTACGCCTTGTCAGATGCTCTCTTATCAAGATTGAGGGGTTATGGAAGAGTTGGGCATAAGAAGAGATTTTTACCTAAAGGGTATATTGAAGGTATAAAGTCTGGAAAGAATGAGATAACAGATCTTGGATTGAAAGAATATTACGATGGGATTAGAATTTTAACTCGCGAATATGTATGGGATAAGCGCCGCTTGGAGTTGTTTTGGAAATACCAATTCGGAAAGTTACGTAAATATGATGCGATTTACGAATTTGGAAAAATACAAATAGAAAATTATCCTAGAATTAAAATAGATACTTCCTTATCAGAATAGATGAAGAGAGTTATTGATAAAATTCTGTTCTATCAGAAACCTTTCGCTTTCAAAAACTCGTCCAGCTTACCTACGAGTGCGCTTTCCCCATCTAACTCTTTTGCTTTTTCGAGCACAGATCTAGCGTCTTTGAATTTATTCAGAAGCCTGTAGTTGTCTGAGAGATTGATCAGGTTCGCTAGACGATGAGGTTGAGTATTTCGGACCTTCTCCGCTGCATCCGCCGCGCGTTGGAATTCCTTCATATGCTTATAACATAAGGATAATAAGAACCAGATATTATGGGATTCAGGATCCAAGTTCAAATAACGCTCTAACCATTTGGATGCTTTAGAGAATTCTTTTTTGTCGTAATAGATCTGTCCGATCAATCTTGCTGATTCTTTAAAATTTGGAGCCAAGTTCCAGGATAATTCTAGAAGTTCTAGAGCTATTGGTACTTCTTTTTTCGCTATATGTTGTTTCGCTTGGTTGTACTTTGCTACTGCATCGTTATACTTAGGATGTTCAGGATCTATTAGTTCTTTATAACCGATGCGGATGAGAGAAAGGTCGTCAGCAATTGCACCCACTCCATGCAGCTTTCCTGCGATCGTATCCAGATCTCCTTTTGAATCTTCGACAATTCGAACGAACAAGTTTTCGTCCTCGTTCATCTTCCAATTAATCCCATCCGAACTGATATTGATATCGTCCCGTCCGTCTGAACCTAAGAATAGAACATCTCCCGGTTGCAAATAAGATTCATGGATCTTAATGTTCGCCCCGAAGGGAGATCCTAATTTCCATGCGGAAAGTTCAGGCGCCAAGAAAGAAGATCTATCATCTCTGAATAATACAGGCCAAGGATGTTCCGCGTTTAGTATAAAAATTTTTCCAGTTTTATCATGGATCAGTCCGAAGATTGCTGAAGCCATCATCGTCCCATCGAATGTTCTAAAAATTTCGTCTAGTTCTCTATGGGTTTGGAGCATCCAAGCTTCCGGATTAATATCGATTGTCTTTCCGTGACTTGCAGAACGGGATAAGATATTATTCACAGCAGTTCCAAGTACGATCGCTCCTCCCGCTCCTTGGAGGGATTTTCCCATCGCGTCACCGTTTAAGAAGAAGGTCCATTTTTCCTTTTCAGATCCGAACAGAAGATTCCCGCTGATACAAATATCTCCGCCCAGTTCGGATTCTCTATTTTTGAACGTGAACTTCTTCTTTTGTTCTATGTAAAAGATTGTGCTCACTTCTTGAGAAGTATTCCAGTTTGTCATGAGCGGTTTACTCAAGAGAGAAGTGAGATAATAATCTCCGTCCTGCTGAACCTTAAGAGCTTGGATCTCCTCCATTCTTTTAGTGACTTCTATCGTTCTTTCGTCAACCTTCTGCTCTAAAGTATTTGCATATTCTTCTTCTACCGCGCCGATCTTGCGGAAGATCAGGATAACACTTTGAGTGATATATGATACCACCGCTAAAAATACTAACTTTAAGGATTGTTCCGAAATGGATGCGTATCCTGGAGAAATAACTTTGAGCTCATCTTCAGTGAATTCCACTCCTCTGAAGATTGTATTTAAGATCACGAGTCCTTGCCCGACTACACTGAATATTCCTGAAAGTTTTGCGACTGTTGGGGATAATAATAATACTGAATACACAATGAAAATCATGTTGATCGCATATAGAATGATCTGACGGATCACTCCCGATGCCATGTTCCTGTCAGTCCAGGAAGCTACGAACATGACTACGCATAATATGATGATATCTGCGAGTACAGAAACTTTACCGACCATAGACGGTATCTTTCCGTATTTCTTATTGCAGTAATAATTATAATAAGCATAACCAAGCATCGAGCCTGTCCCGATTAGATATGCCGCATTTTGAACTGCGGAGCTCTGGGTCCAAGCTGCCGCGAGAGATAGTAAGAATAGCCCTGCTAGACCGAATCGGATCCGATTGATCGTCAGCGGACCGGAGGCTATAATTCTCTCCGTTATGAGTTCTTTTTTTTCTTCCATCCCTAATCGGCCCTCGTTTGGAAATCGCCTATAGTCCGTCCCAAAACTTAGCTTATCGATAAACATATAGTCTCGGGCTTCAAGAACCGGACCTTTAGGGACGGTTCTTATAGTATTTGGATTAGTGAATATATTTTTGAACGTATCATCTACAAATTTTTTACAGAATGTAGGATACTTGTAAAAATATAATCCCGCCTCCAGATACTTGAGACGGAAAAAATAAGAGAAAAGTAAGTGGCTCTTTTAAAAACAATCTCGCAATTTAAAACTTTCTTTTATTGTTCGGCCGGATAACCTCTATGAGTAATATGGTTTGGATCATTCTATTGAGCCTGGTAGGCATTATAGTTTTAATCATACTTTCTGGGTATTTACTTCCGAAAGATCATGTTGCAAGTGTAGAGAAAGACTTTTCTTCTTCTCCTGAAAGTATATACAAGATCATTCGTAATGTTGGTGAGTATAAGGATTGGAGAAGCGGACTAAAGTCCGTGGATATTGAATCTGAAACAATCTGGACAGAGTCAGATTCTCATGGAAATAATATTCGTTTTGGAATTATAGAAGAAAAGTCTCCGCATTCTTTAAAGACTAAAATTTTAAGTGAAGATCTTCCTTTCGGCGGTGGTTGGGAATTTGAAATTAGCCGAAATGATCCAACCACTAAGCTGAAAATTACTGAGAAAGGTTTTGTGACAAATCCTCTATTTAGAGTTCTTTCCAAGTTCGTGTTCGGTTATGATACAACTCTGAAAACATATCTGGATGATCTTAGTAAAAAGTTGGAGTCTTCTCCTAAATAATCAATCAAAGATTTTTAATAAAGAAACAAGGGACCAGAATAGTAGGGAACAAGGTTGTAAATGAAAATTTTGTTTTGATTCTTGTTGGAATTCCAACAAGATGGAGATGACAAATTTTAGTTGTGAAGAATTGAGTTTTGTGATAGGGGTGGGGGTGTGGAAAAAAAATCCACCGCTACGCTCCGGCCCCCACCCAAAGAAGGGCGGGGCCACTCTTTAACAAATTCAGATCTACAGTAGATTCCCTATCCTCTGTTCTTCTCTGCTTGTTTAGAATATTTTCTCTGATAAACGAATCGGATTGCTTCTGCTTCTAACCAAGGAACCGGTTTTCCGCCGCCTAAAATTCTAGATTCTACGAATGCCTTGCTTGCTTTTTCTAAAACCATACAGACGGCATGGGCATCATCTAAACTTTTATGGGCGCATAATGCTCCAGCATTTTGAAGATAAACCGCGTTTCTTCTTCCAATAGCAGAAATTATTTTTTTCAGGCCTTTCTCATCAGATGCGTTAGGCACAACTTTAGCGTTAGGTCCTACAATTTGGGCCATATCATCCAGATAAGGACGAACGGTTTCACCCGCCATAGAACAGGTCATCACATTCTCTTGAGTAGAATGGAAGATAACAGTAAATTCGGGTCTTGCTAAATATAGAGAAAGATGTTGGATTGCTTCGTCAGGAATATCTTTCGGGAAGATCTGATTTGCTTCCAAAGGAATTTCTAAAAGAGCAGTCTTTGCTTTTTTCCCAATCGCATTTAGATCTGCTTTTTTAGGAGTGATCCAAATACTTTTTCCAATCTTAACACTTGCGCATCCGTTCTTAGCTAAAATTCCTTCCTTCACTAACTGAGGGAGAAATTTCTGAAGATCCATTGGGCTGTCAGGAGCTTTCATGCTGATTTTACCAGTCCGTAGTTTTTAAGATACCAAGAGCGGATAGAATCTCTGTCTCCTTTTTTATAACCGGAAACTTTTAAGAATTCTTTCTCGATGAATAACTGACAGACTCTTTCTAATTCAAGTGCTACTTGAAAAGCATCTTCCATATCTTTTCCGACGCAAAGAGTTCCGTGGTTTGCTAAAAGAACCGCTTTACTTCCGGACTTATCCAATGCAGAGATTGCCATCGTGATCAGTTTTTTAGTTCCAGGAAGAGAATAATTCGTACAAAGAACAGGCCCACCGATGATTTTTTTCATTTGAGGATTTAGAACAGGAACATCCTTCCTTGCTGCTGCAACAACTGCTGCTTGTAGTTGGTGAGTATGGATGACCGCACCAATATTCGGACGAAGTTTATAAGCCGCAGAGTGGAGTCCTTTCTCATAGGAAGGTTTGATCTTTCCGATGTGAGTCAGGTCTTCGATATTTACCTGCACGATTTCTTCCGGAGTTAGATCTTCATAAGTTCTGCCGGTAGGAGTAATCGCGAAATAATTTTCATCGATACGTTGGCTGATATTTCCCCAAGTTCTTGCGATAAGTCCCGACCTTACGAGGCGGATCCCGGTATCTCGAACGACTTTTTTGGCCTTATCTATTTCCATGTTCTTCTCCTATTCAGCAGACTTAAAGGTTATACACCTTCGACTTTTTGAAAAACTTTTTCGAATCTTTTTAGTGCGTCGTCGATTACTGCATCCGTGTCTGCAGCACTTGTATACAAGCGACTTCCTGCAAGAGTAACGATACCTTCTGCCATATATGCCGCACCCATTTCTTCCATTGCTTTTTTGCGAGTATGCGCTTCTTTGATCGTAGACTTGATCTTCCAGAATTTTTTAATATCAATCTCTAAAAGCATGGTTCCGACAGTTTCTAAATGGCAAATAGATCCTTGGTTAAATGCTACGAAAGGTAGATTATACTTCTTAATTAATTTTTGTAAACCTGCTGTGATCCTATCTCCTGCTCTTCCTGCTTTTTCACAGGCCTTTTGTTTTTCGATCTCAAGAAGTGTGTAATATCCTGCAGCAGAGCTAAGAGGGTTTGCTGCCATAGTTCCACCGATAAGTGCCTTTTTAACACCTGTTTGGAGTCCTGCAGAAAGATACTTCATGTATTCCTTCTTTCCACCCAAACCACCAGCGGAAGGATAACCACCAGCAACCACTTTACCGAATACGGTTAAATCAGGAGTGACACCATAATAACCTTGCGCGCCGCTTAGACCTATACGGAATGCAGTAACTACTTCATCAAAAATTAGTAATGCTCCATATTTGTCGCAAAGCTCTCTGACTCCTTTATTGAAGTCCATGTCAATAGGGCGAGTTCCGCTTTCTGGTCCGATCGGCTCCAAGATAACTGCAGCAGTGCCGCCTCTCCAACGATTTCTTTTTAAGGTTCTTTCTAATGCGTTTAGATCATTCGGATAGAATTCTTGAGTATATTTGAAAACATGTTTAGGAATTCCGTGAGATTCAAAATGTCTTGTGCCTGGAAGACGAAGTCCATAAGCAAGCTGATCACTCCAACCGTGATATGCTCCGCCCATTTTTACGATGTTCTTCTTCTTGGTAGCAAGCCTTGCTACACGGATAGATGCCATACAAGCTTCGGTTCCAGATCCTAACATACGGAACATTTGCACAGAAGGCATGTGTTCTACAATCTTCTCCGCAAGTCTTAACTCATATTCATGGAATAGACCAGTAACCGGTCCTGTGGTTTCTAAAAGTTTAACCACTTTCTTGCGGATGCTAATTGGATTACTTCCTAAAACTGTAGGACCTCCTGCTTGCAGGAAATCTATGTATTTGTTCCCATCCAGGTCAAATAAATGTGCTCCTGATGCTTTAGTGAAAACAAGAGGGAAGGGATAATTGAATGCGAGGTTATGCTGCACACCGCCCGGGATATACTCTGAAGCTTCCGCGATCATAGTCTTGGATTTAGAGCATTTCTTCTCAAAATATTCCTGAAGGTACTTCTCCATTTCATTTTTCTTAATGGAGCGAATTGGCTGGCGAATCAGGTCATGAAGTTGCTTATAAACCCCTTTTACGTCTGGGTATTGAGAAATTGCGAAGCCGGTAGACATATCTTTTTCCTTTTTTTACGGAATATAGGTTGACAGTGAGTGAGTATTCACTCACTGTCAACTAGAAAATATAGAAAAGATGCTTCCGGGAAAATTTTCCGTATTCCGGATGTTAGGAACCGCTCAGGTAGTAAATATAGGAAGTACTGTGGCCGAATTTACCTCTTCAAAATACAATAGAGATACTTTTGATAAGATCCCGGAAGAAAAAAGGACCAGGATACTCTCAGTTGCGATCGCAGAATTTGCAAACAGAGGTTTCAATAATGCGAATACCAATATTATTGCGAAGAAGGCCGGCATCAGTGTTGGGTCCTTATACAAATACTTTGATACAAAAGAAGATTTTTTTCTTACAGCTGTTGGTTATGGGATCCATCAATTAGAAAAAACTCTAGAAGAAGTCTTGAGTGAAGACAGCGATCTTTTCGGCAAAATAGAAAGAATATTAAGAATCATCCAAAAACATTCCAGAGAGAATAGAGATATCATTCGTTTATACAATGAGATCACTGCAGAGGGAAATTCTGAATTGATCCGTGGACTTTCCTCTGATATGGAAAGTGTTTCCGCTAAAGTTTACACTTCTTTATTGGCAGAGGCGAAAAAGTCCGGATCTGTAAGCAAAGACGTGGATGAGAAAGTTTTCGCATTCTGTATTGATAATCTTTTTATGATACTCCAATTCTCTTATGCGACCGAGTATTATCGTGAAAGAATGAAAGTGTATCTAGGAAAAGACTTTGATAATGATGAAAAGGTCGTGAAAGGAATAATGTCTTTTATTCGAAGGGCTTTGGAGAAGAAGTAGGGTAGCGGTTCGATTTGGTCAAAACTCAAATCGTTTCATCAAACCTATCTCAACTGATTGAGATCTTGAAGAAGGACTATCAGATTTCGCGATTAGATTAACTAAGCCTTGCCTATTGATTTCGGCTGCAAAAGTCAATTCTCGATTGGTAGAAAAATTCGATAAGGTATCCAGTTTATATTGCCAACTGAATGAATCAGCTCCAATCCAAATAGAGAGACCGCTATTAAAATGATAAAAGATTTTGATACCGTAGTATTGCCCCTTTGCTCTCCATTTAACCTTTTCGAAAAGAACGGATATTAAACTTGTCGGCTCTCCAGAAGTAACAAGATCGGGTTGATATACAGTGGCGGGAGTAACTGCATTATAACTTCGATTTCCGCTTAGTGAAAGAAAATAAGACTCTAATCTGATCTCCCAACGGTAATTGATAGGAAATGATAATTTTAAACCGGTTATTAATCCTTTCATAACTTCGGAAATATTTCCATCTTGGATTCCGCTATATGGTAATCTAGATGTTCCATAGTTATAGACAGTAAATAATGTATTATGATCGTTTATGTTCCCGTAAGATTGTATCATTCCGATTAATGGACGAACTTTGATTATAGAATTCGAATATATTAAGTAAGCCAAATCCCCCTTACTGATGTTTTGATTTTCGGGAAGGTTGCCGCGGGTAGAAAATGGGACCGGAACCAAGGGTCCACTGGAGAAATCCGGAAAATATCCAAAGTTTTGATGATTTGTTGTACCTCGATATTGATGGTATTCCAAAGAAACGGATATTTTTTTCCAATAATAGTTTAATCCAAAACTGTTTGATAGATCTTCATTACTCTTATTACGAATCGGCGAACTTATCGTTTGGTCGGTGATACCGACTTCGATATCTTGGTATCTATCGGTAAATTTCGCACCGGGTGATTGGTATGTTCCGGGCCCGATCCCTGCATAAAATTCTAGGGTATGATATTTTATTTCCGAGGGTAATACGGCGTCTGCTTTGCCGTTTTCTAATGATGTTTCAAGAGATTCGTTTTTCGATTCTTTAGGAGGAATTTCTATAAATGGTGGAAGTTCTTCAGGTTGAAGTTTTAGGCTTTCCTCTTCTTTTTTTTGAACGGATTCTAAGATATAATCCGTATTTTCAGCATCAGTTAAAACTGATTTTGTTTCTTTCGGAAATTCCGGAACTTCATCGAATACATTCTCAATAAAGCGTTTTTCTAGTTTTCCTTCCACTCCTCCTTTTGTTTTGATCCTTATGTAAATATCTGTTTCTTCTGTGATAATTCCCTGGATAGATATACCATTTTTTAAGCGAATTTTCTTTTCTTCGCTCGGTATAATGTAGAAAGGGAAAGATAGCACAATTGCCAATAAGACCTTTCTTAGAATATACATATTAGGAACTTCTGGAGAAAGAAGTCATCGGACAATCAATATTCGTATTATATTTATGTATAAGAATTTATCCCAACTTGGATAAAGTTCAGGCAAGTCTCTAAGTCATTGGTGTAAGAACTCAAATCTCTTCATCACTCCGAGTTCTAAAATTGCAGATCTACTCTCTGAATTGATTGTTTTCCCTATTGCTTCCATTAATTTTTGTTGTACTAGATAAGCATTAGGATTGCTCAAGTCCACTCCTATCAATCCGTCTTTGGATGAATAAAGATATTGCTGATCTGAGTTCAGGCTGTATTTCCACTCGTAAAATTGAAATCCTGCGTAAATAGAAATTGTAGGAGTCACTCTATAAACTAATCGATAGAGAAGATGGAATCCTTTTGCGTCCCAGGAAATATTTTGCCATTGTCTGTAAAATGCTACTTGAGAAAGATTTGCCGGAACGAGTGCGGATACTATGCTTCCATCCTGGTTTCCTGATAAAGTTAAATTATGATATTCTAATCTATTTTCCCATCTTTCTCCCATTCGGATAGTTGCTTTTAATCCGATTGAATATCCTTTAAGTGTTTCGTTAAACTTCATTACACCTTGAGAGTATAAATACAGACTGTTGCCTGTATAATAGGAAGTGGATATGTTTGTATCTTGAGATTGTCCCCAGAAGTATTGGTATCCGATTGTTGGTCTTAGATCGAATCTTTCGTTTGTAAACGCAAGAAATGACACTTCGTTTTTTAAAGAACTTTGTCTTTCAGGGAAACTTCCTGTGCTATGTATCATCCCACTTGCATAAGAATGACTATCATATGTACTTCTATTTCCTAAATAGGATCCTGCAATTCCTCCCGACCATCTTTTCCAAGTATATATTGCTCCATAGGTTTGTGATAATTCGGGAGAATGTGTTGGTTTATCGATTACAGTCGGAAGTGTTCCGGAAGCTAATCCAACTTTGTTTTGGATCTGTACTGGCAACCCTTGGGTTTCCGGAGAATATCTTCCTGCTCCTAATCCAAAATAAATTTCCAAATCATTTCTCTTTAACTGATCTATATGAAAATTTACAATAGGTTTGGGAACTTCTGTAATTTGTGGAATAGGAATTTGTTCTGCTTGGGCAGGTTTTTTCTCTTCTTGCTGAACTTTAGCAGGTTCGTTAAAACTAACTGTATTGATCTCGGATTTGTTTAATTGTATCGTTTTTCCTTCTGTCGTTTTGATCGTCATGCTGGTCGCAGTTTGTTGCAATATTTCCGCACGAATGACCTGGCCATTCTTTAGATAGATGGTTTTCATTTCCGCATACAAGGAAATCGCAGGGATTAGAAAGAAAACAAAGGGTAGAAGTAACCGAAAACGATACAATCTCATCTACGGCGTAGTCTGCATCTTAAAAGGATAGAAGCAATAATTTAATGCACTCAATTAGAGCTCAAAAATAAATTTCGATTATTGAGATAACTCAAATCTTTTCATGACTCCGAATTCTAAAGAGGATGCTTTGCTTGTAGCAGGGGTCATTTTTGATGCGGAAGTTAACAGAAGATTTATAAGTACCAATTGATCGACTGGGCTTGGATTGTCTATATTTGCTAGCCCATTGAAAGATTGATCAAATGATTTTAAAGAATATTTCCATTCGAATGCTTGGATCCCTACCCAAAAAGAAATTGTAGGTGTCCATTTATAGAAAAGTTTATAAGAAAAATTGAATCCTTTTGCATCCCACTGTATACTTCCTAGGCTTACCCCATAATCAAAAAAATTCGGAGGGTTAAACATCGACAAATTTCCTGTACTGTACTGAGCGCCTGAAAGAATCAGATAATGTAATTCTATCCTATGCTCCCATCTTTCGCCTTGTCTAACTGTAGTTTTTAATCCGATCGATGGACCTTTTAACTTTTCTAAAAAATAGTAATGGTATTTGAAAAAAGAAGTCAGTTCATTTCCGTTATAACCGGTCGAAATTGTATTATTATCATCTGTCTTTCCCCAAAATTGAGAATAACCAAAGCTAGGTCTTAGATCGAACCTTTGATTAGTATAAGCGAGATAGGAAACATCTGCTTTTAAGGAGCTTTGTTTTTCGGGGAATTTTCCGGCGATTTCTTGTAAACTAGCATTAGGATTATATACTTTAATTCTTTCAGATGTTTCACCGCTGAAATGATTTGCGCTTAAGCCAAATGCAAACTTCTTCCAATAGTATATGGCACCCATACTATAAGCTAAACCTCTTTTATAACTGGGTGAATCATGATCCGGAGGAAGCTGCCCCGATAATACATTTGCTTTTACCGAAGTTTGATTTAAATAGGATTCAGTAGGAGGGCGGTATGTTCCAAGGCCCGCTCCAAAGAATAATTCAATATCCTTTCTTTTGGCCTGGTCGATTGTATATGGACTAGCTGCTTTATCAATTTCGGGTTCGGACTTTTTAACAGGCTCCGAAGTTGGAAGAGGTGGTTCTTCGACTACTACAGTTTGTTGTTTTAATTTTTCTTCTGATTCTTTTTTTTCTTGGATGGTTGGTTCTTTATAACTAACTCTTTGTATCTCTTTTTTGGTGAGCTGTTTGATCTTTCCGTCTTCCATTCTAATCTGCATTGTTGTTGCAGTCTGTTGGACGACTTCTCCGCGTAAGATCTGCCCGCTCCTCATATAGATCGTTTGCAGTTCTGCAAATAATTCTGCTAAGGGGGAAGATAATAAAAGGATTAATAAGCAGATTCTTATGTTGGAACTTCCCATAACGTGGTCTATTAGAAGTTATGTTTACTCGATAGGCAATAACTTATTAAATATATATATGAATAAAAGATGCTCTAATTGAGGAAAAATATCCGCGGTAAAAATAGTTTAACACCTGCATAGTTTATGAGATTTTTATTCTTTCTTCGGCTTTTGGATTTCTTCTTTCCTTTACTCTGTGGGATTTGCGGCAGAGAAGACTTCTTCTCCTTAAAAATAGGCCTTTGTAAAAGATGCGCCTATGCTGCTCGGACTTCCAAGCCATTATACAGATGTAATTTATGTTCTTCTCCTTTGTCCGATGCGGAGAAGGTTTGTGAATTCTGCGATTCCAGAAATGTATTCTTTACAAAAGTTCTTAGCCTCAGGGATAGAAACGATTTGCTGGGGGAATTATTAAATAAACTCAAATCGAATAAAGAGTATCCAGTTTCTATTTTTCTTTCTTTGGGGATCAGAAGGGCATTGAGAGAGCTGAAGACCTTGGATCTGGACGCGTGTATCCTTCTGCCTAGTTATTCAAAAAATAGAATTTTCAATTCAGATCTCAGACCGTTCTCTCCGAGCAGTAGATTGTATGAAGAAACAAGGAGAATATTAAGAATTCCTTTAGTAGATCCATTAATGAAAACGAGTCCAGAAAGACAGGCAGGCAAAAGTTTTTCAGAAAGATTCTTTCATGCATATTCTGCTTGGGAGATTAAACCAGATTGGAAAGATCGTTGTCCTTCTCACGTATTATTATTGGACGATGTCTTTACTACTGGTGCGAGCGTGAACGAAGCGAGTCGAATTTTAAAGAAGAATGGTACAAAGTCGGTTTATGTTTTAACCTATCTAAGGGTCTCGGATTAAACTTGACCATTCTATATATCCGTTTAGTATAGATTGGAGAAGATGATTCGAAAAATTCTACATGTAGATATGGATGCGTTTTATGCTTCTGTAGAACAAAGAGATAATCCGAGTTATCAGGGCAAACCAATCATTGTTGGAGGTCCTCCGGATTCCAGGGGAGTTGTATGCGCTGCAAGTTATGAGGCAAGAAAATTCGGAGTTCGATCCGCAATGCCTTGTTCTCAAGCAGCAAGGCTTTGTCCTTCCGGGATTTTTGTAACTCCTCGTTTCGAAGCATACAGAAAAGTATCTTCCAAAATCAGACAGATCTTTTTAGAATACACTGACCTTGTAGAGATGCTTTCCTTAGACGAGGCATTTTTAGACGTCACTGAAAATAAGAAAAATATTCCCTATGCGAGTGAGGTTGCCAAAGCAATTCGAGAAAAAATTTTCGAAGAGACTCAGTTAACTGCATCTGCAGGAGTTTCGATTAATAAATTTTTAGCCAAGATTGCAACGGACCAAAATAAACCTAATGGAATGACAATCGTTCGTCCTGAACAAATCGAAAAGTTTATAGATTCATTAGATGTTTCTGTATTTCCGGGGATCGGAAAAGTTACATTAAAAAAAATGCATGCACTTGGGATTAAAAAAGGAAAAGATCTAAAAGAAAAAAGTTTGGAGATGTTAGGCCAAAATTTTGGTAAATCAGGTCGCTGGTTCTTTGCTGTTTGTAGAGGCTTGGACGATAGACCTGTAGAACCTTTTAGGGAAAGAAAATCCTTAGGTGCAGAATCTACTTTTGCTAAAGATCTTGAAAATAGCTCTGAGATATTTAGGGAGCTTTCGGACATTGCAGAAGAACTAGAAAGACGGCTTTTACAAAAATCTTTTCCAGGAAAAACAATCACTCTCAAAGTAAAATTTTCAGACTTCACACAAAAGACCAGAAGTATTACCGAAGATTATTCCTATATGGATAAAAATGAACTATATCGGATCGGATCCAAACTTTTGGAAGAATTCATATTGGAATCTGGCAAATCTATTTTTCCGATCCGTCTATTAGGCTTAAGTCTTTCTCATCCGGAAAGTATTTCTAAAAATTCACAAACCAAGATTGAAGACGAAGAAGATCTATTTCCTTCTTTATTTTAAACTATTTAGAGGTATCTCCATCTATCCCAGAAGGCACTAGGTTTGCGATTCCCTGTCTGAGATTTGCCCATTCTTGCCTGCATTTTTTGTCTGAATCTTTCTCTTCATTATAATGAAGCATAGATCTTCCTGCTGCAAGTCCTGCTAGTTTAGAATTATCGAATATTTTCCAGGCTATACTTAATATGAACAACCCTACAAATGGGAGAGCAATCTTTAAGATCCCATGATGTTTGGAATCCATAATCGATCCTAAAAATGTGCAAATAGAGCCGATGCTGAATAGATACCAACCTATATAAAAATAATCTTCTGCGATCTCGGAAGCATTATTGATCATATATCTACAGAAGGATCCATCCATCTCTAATAATTCTTTTTTTCCCGAAGGAAGAATGTTTTCTATAAACGGTTTTTCTAATCTAGATTTTCCCAAATAAGGTTGGATCTCTAAGAACAGATTGATCCCCAAATATAACATTCCAATGAAGAAGAGTATAAAAAAAGGTCTGTATAAAAGTTTGGTCCTTTCTGTAGATCTATAGAGTTCCAATTCGGACTCTGGGACTCCCATCTTTTTGGAAATTCTATCCTTGTATTGTTGGAAGGCTAGGTTATCCATAAAAGGAATATAATCCGTAGCAGGAAGAGAATCTTTTGTTTCTTTACTTTGAAGCCAAACATTTACTTCGTTTAAGGCTTTGGTTTTAGAAACCTTGAAATAGGGAAAAATAAGACGGATCAGAAACATATTGTTTTCCTAATGTATAAAATCAGCAAATGGATTGGCTGGTCAGATTAGGAAATCTTTAAGATGTATGCAAGGCGATTTTCAGGGTCCAGAAAGTGGAAAAGATCAAAACTTCTCTAAAATAGCTAAAATTTCTTTCCCATATTGTCTAACTTTGGCTTCTCCCATACCTTTGATTGCCATTAGATCCTCTAGGCTTTCTGGTCTTTGGGAGACGATCCGAACAAGTACAGGGTTTTGGATCACCATAAACTTCTTCCATTTATTGCGTCTCGCGATCCTGTCTCTGAAATTTTTAAGTTCGTTCAGGATGAGTTTATCCCCGCTAAGTGGAACTTTTTTACGAGGTTTTTCCGGATCATCAAAAGATGCTTTAGGTTTTCCGAATGCAGTTAGATAAATTTTAGGATATTTATCTCCTTTGATGGATAGTTTTTTGCCCTTCTGCCAATCTTCTAAAAGTTTTAGAATAGATTCTTCAGGAACATGCTTTAAAGAAGAATAATATTCAGATTTATCTAATCTTCTGCGAAGTATGTCCTTGGATTTTGCTCCTCTTAATGTTCCTGCGATGATCTTTTTGCCAAATTTTGCAGGATACTCTGAGATTAATCCTTCGATCGATTTGATCTCATCTGGGTCGAAGATATGTGATTCTTTCTCCTTTTTTTTCTCTGCCTTTAATCTTTCTCTTTCAGTGTAAGCAAGTCTTGCAGAATGAGAGGACGCAGAGTCGGCGCAAGTGTCGCAGGAACCACAATTAGATATTTCTTCTCCGAAATAATCACATAAAATTTTTTGTCTGCAATCAGGAGAACTTACGTAAGATTTTACATGGGAGAGTAGAGTTTCTCCCCCCTTATAATTTGCTTCCTTGGATAAAAGAAAACTTTGGACGCTTAAGTCCCCAGGTAAGAAGAATAATACACAATCCGAATTTTTACCGTCTCTTCCTGCTCTTCCAGCTTCTTGGTAATAACTTTCGAGAGAAGAAGGCACCTGATAATGAAGAACCAACCTAACATTCGGACTATCTAATCCCATTCCGAATGCATTTGTGGCTACGAGTATATTCGTTTTTCCGGATGAATATCCTTCTTGTGCTTTTTCTCTACTGGAATCGGTTCTTCCAGCGTGATACTTTCCTACTTTGTATCCTGATTTGCGTAGAAGTTCATAAATTTCGTCCACTTTTGCGCGAGTTGAGCAGTAGATGATTACTTTTCCAGAAACTGATTTTTGAAAATTACCCTTTTCTAATATTTCTAAAAGTAAATTTTCTTTTTCTCTTTCTGAGTCTGGGTATACCACTGAAAATTTTAAATTTTCTCTGGCATATGTTCCCTGTACATGTAAAGGGAGTTTTAATCCTAAACTATCTGAGATATCCTTTTTGACCCTATCGGTCGCGGTAGCAGTAAGGGCAACCCAAGGAGTCCCTTCTTGTAAATAAGAACGTAATGTATGAAGTTTTCTGTATTCAGGACGGAAATCATGTCCCCATTGTGAGACACAATGTGCCTCGTCGACTGCCATCAAACTTACTGGAAGTTTTGGAAGTAGATTTAAAAAAGAACGTGAGACTGCTCGTTCAGGAGAAATATATAATATTCTAATCTTTCCCGTGGCTGCAGAAGATAATACTCTGACTTGTTCTAAATCATCTTGAGTCGAGTTGCAATAAGCAGCTTGGATCCCTCTTGCCTTTAATCCATCTACTTGGTCTTTCATGAGTGCGATCAATGGAGAAATTACTACCGTAAGAGAATTAGATTCTGCAAAAGAAGGTAATTGGTAGATGAGCGATTTTCCTCCGCCTGTAGGAAGAATTGCGAGTACATCTTTTTTTCCCAATAATGATTGGACTGCTTCCCATTGGCCTTGCCTGAATTGGGAGAACCCGAAATGGGTATGTAGGATCTTTTTCCAATCCTCTATCGAAGAGGAGACTGTTCCAGTGTTTGCAGACAAGTTGAAACTTCTTCCTTAATCTAGATTTCGGATTTTGCGGTATAGAAATCTTGAGGGATGCAGAGAGGAGTACAAGCTATTTTCGATAGATAAAGGTTCGTTTAAAAGAATCTCCGCCAAAATTTCCCCTCCCAATAGGGAAGTCAAAACTCCCCTGGATCCCAAGCCACCGAACACAAACAGGTTTTTTTGCGGTTCTAAAAAAGGGAATTCTTTCTTCCTATTTTTTGCGAGACCCATACCGGAGTATATTTTTCGAAAAGGCTCCGGAGAATGGACTGGGCCCAGGATTGGAAATCGATCTGGAGTTTGGGATCGAATCCCAACGAAATCGGAGCGAATATTGATCTGTTTCCAGTGGACACCTAGAAATGTCTTTTGAGAATATTCTAAAATTTCCTCTCTATCTTTAGTTCTCGGATTTGGATCTAATTCGAATTCATCAAATGTAGAGCCGTTTACTCTGATCCCATTTTTAGAAGGAGTCAGATATTTTTCTCCCACATAGATGGGATCTTTTTCGGATTCTATATTCTGATCTTCTAATATTTCTAATTGTCCTCTAACGGACCTAAGGGAGAAGGGCGACTCTTTCCATAATCCTTGTAATAAACTTTCTATCCCGAAAGAATTTGCTAAGATTAAAACTTCTGTCTTACTTAAAATTTCTTTGTTCTCGGAGAGTAATGTCCATTCTTCTTTTTCGAAAGAGATTGATCCTATATTCCCTTGTTTGAGTAGAATATTCGGATGATCTAAAAGTTTTTCTGCTAATGCAGGAGTATCCGTCCAAAAACCAGCAGGATAGAAAATACCTTTTGCATTTTCGGGAAATTTTTCTCCAAGTTCCGTTTTTAATTCCGCCAATTCATTGGATAAAAAATGCGCCTTAACACCTTCTTCCAATCTTTCCCAAGGAAGATCTTCTCCCGAGAGTTGTAATGTACCAGAGATTTGGTAAGAATCCTTAGGTAAAAGATCAGAATAGCGACGGATAGAATTTCCTAGACAACGAAGAGTCCATAAACTGGTTGGAGTTTCTCCTTTGGTAATATGAGGATGAGAAACTGCCATTGGAACAGAAGATGCACGTAACGCGTTATGATCATCCCAAACTTCTACCTGAATTCCTCTCCAAGCAAGTGCTCTTGCGATATTTGCTCCTGCAAGCCCAGCCCCGAGCACGGATACTTTTTCAGGAATTTTAGAAGAGTATGTTTTTCTTAAAAATGGGATCGGATTTGTATCTGGTTCCGGTTCGGATCCGTAAACACCGATCAGCATTTCTCTCTTTCTTCCATAACCTGGAATTTTAGAAAGGGAGAAGCCTGCACCGCTCAGACAATCTTTGACGCTTCTTGCCACAGTGAATGTGGCAAAGCTTGCATTCTTATTTGAAAGTCTTTTGAGTTGGATAGAAATATTTTCTCCCCAAAGGTCTGGGTTTTTAGAAGGTGCGAAACCATCTAAGAAGAATGTATCGAATTTTCCGGATGTTTCTAAAAGAAGCTGGGTAGCATCTCCTATCCATAGATCCAAAATCAGATTTTCTTTTTCGAATAGAAACGTATTACATCCAGGAACGAGTAATTTATATTTTTCTAAAAATAATTCTAGTAATTCGCTAAGCTCGGGAAACGCTGAGATTGCTTTTAGAATATCATCCTTTTCTAATGGATATTTTTCGAAGGAAGTAAATCTTAGGATTCTGGCGTTAGATTTACTTTTACAATTTCTCCAAAGCTGCCAGGCGGCGAAAAAATTTAAACCAGTCCCAAATCCTAATTCTAAAATTGAAAATATATGCTGAATTTCAGGAGAAGATAATCTTTCTTCCAATCTGTTTCCCTTTAAGAAAACATGTTTGGTTTCTTCCAAACCGTTTTCTGGAGAAAAATAAATATCATTAAATTCTCTGGAAACTGGGGTGCCGTTTTCTTTCCAGTCTATCATCCAGGATTTTCCGAATCTGATTTAGTATCTTCTTTAGGTGGAAGCCCTGCGGAGGGCAGGTTTTGCAAAGGGGGATATGCCGGTCCTTCTTCTTTTTTATGAGGCACTTTAGAAAGTTGTATTTCTTTTCTAACCCCCATCCTGTAGGTAGTCATGTTCATGTAAAGAGAAGGAGCAGGTAACCCATTTGCAGTTGTGACCTGATTTTTGATATTCAGACCTTTACCGTCCAAATCTCCGAAACTTGTGATCTCCAAAAAAAGATAGGCATTATAAAGAATGGTTTCCGGAAAGTATTGGCCTATATTATATTCTAATAATAAACGAAGTCCTTTTAGTTCTTGTAACTGGTTTTTGACACTGGAGACTCTATGTTCTCTTTCTATAATATCCATTCTATAAACAGCGAGACCGTATATTGGACCAACGCCAAAGTTTACATTTTTACCTTCGTAATACCCTAAATAAAGTGTGAAATACATTTGGTAATCTTCGTATGTGTATTCCATATTTCTTCCTAACTGAGGAGGAAGAGGGAATAGTTGATTGGAAACATAATCGTCGAATGCGAGATAACGTCTTCCGTCATCAGGATAATTGATCAGATTTCCTCTATATGTTCGGGGAGAAGTTAAATTAAAGGACCAAGCGAGCCCACTTAAGAAAGAAAAAAATCCTTTGATATCTCTTGTGCCTGGGATCCTACTTGGAACAGATCCGATAGAGTAAAATGCACGTGTAGTTGTGGAGCCTCTACTTACTACGCTTGTATCTGCGCCTGAACCTGGAGCACTGAACTTACTGATAGGTATTCCCTGGACATTGGATGGGTGAGTAAAAAAATCTAAGGCGGTATATTCAGCACCCGCATTGATAATGATCGAGTCTAAAATCCCGCTCATACTCTTACATGAAGCGAGAATAAGAAATAGGCAGCAGGTTATGATTTTTTGGAAAAAAACCGGATTTAGTCTCTTTGAATCCATCGTCCAGAACCAAATTGAAACGGTCGGAAATCAAACCAAGTCCATTTCATGGGGCTTGACTGCTCACACCGAAAACCGAGGATCGTATTAGTCGAAGTATATGTCTTTCGAAAAAAAACAGCCTATCTTATACCCCGTATCCGTAGCCCCTATGATGGACTGGACGGATAGGCATTTCCGTTTTTTCTTAAGACTAATCACTAAACATTCTCTATTCTATACAGAAATGGTGACTACTGGTGCCATACTAAGAGGGGACAAACATAGATTCTTACGTTTTTCTCAGGAAGAATCTCCTGTTTCATTACAGCTAGGCGGAGACAATCCTTCTCAACTTGCAGAATGTGCTAAGATTGGAGAAGAATACGGCTACTCAGAGATCAATCTGAATGTGGGTTGCCCAAGCGATAAGGTCCAAGTAGGAAATTTCGGAGCCTGTTTGATGAAGGACCCGAATAAAGTCGCTGATTGTATCTCAGAAATGGATTCTAAAACTTCTATCCCAGTTACAGTGAAATGTCGTATTGGTGTTCGAGGAAAAGAAACATTAGAAGATTTGTATGAATTTGTAAGATCCGTAAGCCAAGCTGGTGCGAGAAGGATCACTATACATGCAAGAATTGCAATATTAGAAGGTTTAAGTCCGGCTCAGAATAGAACCATTCCTCCATTACGTTATGACGATGTGTATTCTATCAAAAAAAGTTTTCCTGATCTTGTGATAGAGTTGAACGGAGGAGTCAAAACCATTTCGGATATCCATTCCCATTTAGACAAAGTGGATGGAGTGATGATAGGAAGGGCAGCTTATGAAAATCCTTTCTTATTCTCTGAAGTTGACTCTGAATTTTTTGGAACAGAACCTTTAAGCTTAAGTCGCAGAGATATTTTCGAGTTAGCGCAGGAATATGTTTCTTCTCAAACTGCAGAAGGTGAAAAGCCAAGTCGTATCTTAAAACATTTACTTGGAGCATTTCATGAGATCAGGGGTGCCCGCTCCTATCGCAGGATTCTCACAGAGAAAATGTATTCTAACCCTAGTCCTAAATTACTTATAGAAGCATTGCAGTTTATTCCCGACGAATACCTGGATCGTAAATTAGGAATTCCGAAAATTGAGGCCAAAGAGGTTGCGAATCCGGTGGTTTAATCGGAGAACGCTCGTCTAACTACTGCATACTATTTGCGGAGAAACTTTTGGACAAGATTCGAACCATAGATTGCGGATATGTAGAAGCAGGACTTGCCTGTGCTTATCTGATTGTGGACGGGGACAAAGCTACATTCGTAGAAAATAATACTAATTATGCAGTCCCTCTTCTGTTAGAAGCATTAAAAGAAGAAGGACTTACTCCTGAGTCTGTAGACTATATCATCATTACTCATGTTCATCTGGACCATGCGGGAGGAACAGGAAAACTAATCTCTCTTTGTCCGAATGCAACTGTACTTGCACATCCAAAAGCTGCGCCTCATGTAATCGATCCAACTCGTCTTATTAAAAGTTCCATCCAGGTATATGGAGAAGAGAATTATTTCAAGTTGTATGGTGAAATTCTTCCTGTACCGAGTGATCGTGTTCGCACTATGAGTGATGGAGAAGAATTGTCCTGGCAAAAAAGAACATTTAAATTCCTGCATACAAGAGGACATGCAAATCATCATTTTTGTATTTATGATTCATTGACAAACGGGATCTTTACTGGAGATACATTTGGGATTGGTTATACATTATTTAGAAAAGGAAAAGATTCTCTATTATTTCCTTCTACAACTCCAACTGATTTTGATCCAGAAGAAGCAATACTTTCAGTAGATAAGATACTTGCTACTGGTGCGGACAAAGCTTATCTCACACATTTTGGGGTTTGGGAAGATATCCGATCAGGAGCTTCTCAAATGAAAGAAGGTCTTAACGTTATGAAAAACGTTCTAGTCTCGGCAGAAAAGACAGGCTTGGAAGGAGAATCATTGATTGGATTTTGTGAAGCTAGAGTCCGTTCTTATTTAGAGGATCAAATTCATACCCGACATCTGCCTTTTGGAGAAAAAGAAGAAAGATTTATAGGTTTCGATTCTCAGATCAACGCACAAGGGATTGCATTTAAGATAGAAAGATCTAGAAAGAATAAGAAATAAGTTTCCATCCCTTAAGTATATATTTTTAATACTTCTAACTTAAAGATAAGAATCCCAAATAGTCTAGTGCTTCTTAGGCGAAGTTTTTCATTTGATTTCCTTGTTTCGAATTTTTTGAATATACATGTGGGCGTGCTAGCGGAAAGATCTGATAGAAAAAGAAATCTAGTAGTCCTTCTTTGTACCTTTTTCCTCTTAATCTCTTGCTCTACAAAAACTTCTGAAAAAACTCCTCTTCTTTATAAAGGAAGTATAGACCTGAGTACAGCTAGCCCTTGGGGAGAAATTTATCCTCTTAAAGGAGACTGGGAATTCAATTGGGGAAATTTATACTCACCTAATACAGGTTATGCGGCTAGTGGACAATACTTTCCTGTTCCTGGAATTTGGAGGGATTATTCTCCAGAATTTACATTACAAGGACATGGTTCTTATAGATTAAAGATCCATAAAACTCCAGAGCAGAGGAATCTCGCCATTTATGTGCCCCGAATCCCGGGTGTGTATTCAGTATATTTCGGAAAAAGAATGATCTTTGCCAACGGGATCAATGGAACGAATAGGTTTGATACAGAGTTCTTAGCACATCCAAATTCTCAGATCTATCTTTTGGATTCCTTGGATACTGAACTTATCGTAAATGTTTCGAATTATAGAGGAAATTTTTTAAAAGGTGGAATACGAAATCCATTCCTGATAGGAGATATAGATTCTTTAAAATTAAAAGTGGTCCGTGAAATGATCTGGGAAACACTTTTAGTTGCGATTATTTTTTCAGTAGGTTTGTATCACTTGATCTTCTTCGCATCTTATCGAAAAGATTTAGTGCCATTATTTTTCTCACTATTTTGCTTTTTAGTAGCCTTCTATTCATTCGTAACTTCTGGCCTTCAGTATATTCTTACACCTGAATTGACTTTAGATTGGCGTATCAGAATGGAATATTTCTGCGAAGCGTGTTTGGTGCCTTCTGTATACATGATCCTGAGGACAATGTATCCGAAACAATTCGGGGCCAAATGGATGGCAATCTTAATGAGCACAATGTTCATTTTTGTCCTTTCTGTTTTTGTATTGGGAGAAGAAGAACTTATCTATCTGTATTCCTTCTTTATGCATGTTCCTCCATTTTACAGTTTGGTCCTGTTGGTAACATTAGGATATGCTTGGTGGCAGAAGGAAGATCGAGCCAGAACAGTATTCCTTTCCGGGATCATACTTGCGATTTCTATGGTGAACGATGTGATCTGGGGATTATACGAAGTTTACTTCCTCATACCTTATAGTTTTCCGGCAGCGCTTGTAGGATTTATAACATTCAATTCTTATATTATATCATTAAGATTTACTAAAGATCTGGAGAAGGTGGAAGCCTTCGCCGAATTACAATCCAAGTATAATGAACAACTTAGGTTAAACGCCGAGGAAAAAGCAAAGTATGCAACCTTGGTGGACCAATCTATGGACAAAGGATTTCATTCTCTTATAGATCAGTTGGAATCTAAGGAAAGTTCTGACAAATCACTTTCTAAACTTAAAGACGAACTCAATCAAACTCTCTCGGGAGTCAGAGATATTTTGGACCTGATGCATCATCAGGGTGGAAAAGAAGAATTAGTAGAAGATGAAATGAGAAAGTTCGTCTTGAAAAACCCGTTATTCGCACATTCAGAGATCCAAACTGTTTCCCAGTTTTTGAGAATAGACGAATGCCTCCAGGTCCAAAGGATCTTCTCCGACGCAGTAAAGATAGGTGCGAGAAGGTCCGGTGAATCCAAAATTTTCTGGGGAAAAGAAGGAGATTCGATACTACTCAGGTTACAAGCAACAGGAGTTGTGGAAATCAAAGAAGAACCTTCTTCTCTTTTGGAAGCGGACCTAAAAGTGAGGGCCGAAAAGTTAGGAGCAAGATTTTTCCTATTGAGCGAGCCTGGAAAATTCGAATTCGAACTCAGATTGCATTCTTAAACGAATTTTTCAGAAGAGAAATTGGATTCTTCTGAAAAAGAGTTGTCTCAAATCCTCGGTAGGGTATTCTACACAAGATTAGAATGATTCTAATCTGTGGTGATGAAAATATGAAGAATTCAAAAATACTATACTTGGGTCTAATTTTGGCCTTGGTTTCGGCATGCGGCCCATCCGAGAAAACAAAACAGCTTATGCAAGACGCGAAGACTTCCTTCGGAATTCTTCCGGAAAAAATGCCAGGTTCCGAAAAGGATACTCCGGCTAAGATTGCTTTAGGCGAAAAACTCTATTTCGAAAAACGTCTTTCTATCAACGATTCACAGTCTTGTAGTTCCTGCCACGGAACTCTTGGCAAAACCGCTGGAGTAGACAATCTCCCTACTTCTCCAGGTGCGCTTGGGAAAAATGGAGATCGGAATTCTCCTACATCTTTGAACGCAGGATTCCATTTCGTTCAATTTTGGGACGGAAGAGCGGCTGACCTAAAGGCTCAGGCAAAAGGTCCTATCTTAAATCCAGTAGAAATGGCTATGCCTTCTGAAGCTGCAGTGGAGAAAAAACTTTCTGAAATCGCGGAATACGTGGATCTGTTTGCAAAAGCATTCCCGGATCAGGACAAAAAGATCACCTATGACAATTTGGCAGAGGCGATTGCTGCGTTCGAAAGAACTCTGATCACCAGAGACCGTTTCGATGAGTTCCAAGCAGGAAATCATAGAGCTTTAACTTCTGATGAGCAGAAGGGACTGGAAACCTTCCTAAGCGCTGGATGTATCCAATGTCATAACGGGCCTCTATTAGGAGGAAACAGCTTCCGTAAGCTAGGACAGGTGAATCCTTACGAAAACACGACCGACGTTGGAAGATCCGCAGTGAGTAAGAACGATGCTGAAAAGTATTTCTTCAAAGTTCCGTCTCTTAGAAATATAGCCTTAACTGCTCCTTATTTCCATGATGGAAAGGTAGCAACCCTGCCGGAAGCGGTTAAAAAAATGGCATATTTGCAGCTTGGAAAAGAGCTTTCCTCGGAAGAGGTGGATTCGATAGTATCTTTCTTGAAGGCATTATCGGATAAAAATCGGTCTAATTAATTAGATCTCAGATCAAACGAACTTACAGAATTGAAACCTATTCAGACCGGCTCCGAAAGGAGACGGTTTTTTTTTGCCTTCTCCCTTCGGTTATAGATGAGGTTTATCTTTCCAGGATCTGTCTGTACTTTCTGTGAGTTTCGCCAGTGAAGATCTGACGTGGACGAACCTTATGAGAAGAATTCACACCGGTTCTTTGTTCTCTCCAGTGAGCTAACCATCCAGGAAGTTTACCTATCGCCTGCATTGCAGTGAAAAGTTCTTTAGGAATTCCTAAACTATGGAATAGGATCGCACTATAGAACTCTAGGTTTGGATATAGATTTTTTTCCAGGTAGAATGGATCTTTACTTACATAATCATCTACTTGTAGAGCGATTTCTGCAATTGGATCTAACTTCTTCTGTTTGTAAAAATCTAAGAATAGCTTTTGAGCTATTGTAGAACGTTTGCTCTTCACCTTGTATGCATCATGACCGAAACATGTGGAGTGAAGTTGGAATTCCCCTTTTTTCAATCTTTCGAAAAACTCAGGAACTGAAAGTTTAGATTTGATGATATCTTCGATCAATTCTACTGCTGCAATCTGTCTTCCACCTTCTCTGGAACCCCAAAGAGCGTTGATCGCAGAAGATACAGAAGCGAATATATTTGCTTGGGTAGAACCGATCAGCTGAACAGTAGTGTTCGAAACATTCTGCTCATGATCAGCATATAAGATCCAAAGTTGATTTAAGATCCTATCATGCTCTTCAGAAGGTTGGTATTTAACCGACGGAATAGAAAAAAGCATATATAAGAAATTTGTACAGTATGGATGACGATCCACTGGATAAACGAAAGGTTGCCCGATCATTTTTTTATAAGAAAATGCAGCGATCGTTCTGATCTTAGCTAAAAGTCGAGCTGCTTGGTCAATTCCACGATCTAAATATTCTTCGTATTCGTCTTGGTAATAACTGGATAGGGAAGAAACCATTACGGAAAGAACTGCGAGTGGGTGAGCTCTCCCTGGAAATCCATCAAATAGATTGATCATGTCTTCGTGGATCAAACTATGTTTGGAAAGTTTCATGGAGAATTCTTTCAGCTGTTTTTCGTTAGGAAGATCTCCGTAAATCAGCAGGTAGCTGGTTTCTACAAAAGTGGAATAATGTACTAATTCCGCTACATCATAGCCTCTATATTGCAAATCTCCAGTAAGAGCATCCCTTCTGGAAATTTTACTTTGGGCATATGCCGTATTAAAAAAACCGGGATCGTAAGAAGTTAGTCCCGTCTTATTATGCAAATCTCTAATATCGATTCCTTTATTCCCGTCAGTTCCGGTGATTACTGGAAGACGGTGGACCTGGTCTCCGAATTTCAACTCTACGAAATCGCTCATACCGATAGGAAACAGGGGAAGGGCAGAAGAGTCAAACCTTCCTTCGGCAAAGCCTGCAATTTTCCCTTTCGGCTGGACAAAACTTCTCCTTCAGATTTACTCTCCCGAAGTTTCGAAGGAATTTTGTTTTGGAGCATCTCCCCGGTTTTTTTCTTCATTTTTGGATCCAATTTGGAACCGCACTTTGCCTACTTCTCGCGGCGATGGAGCTCGCTAAGAAAAGGGAAAATGCGATGCCAGGTGGGATCTTCTACCTAGCCATCATTCTCGCCTTGGTGGAGAGTCGATTGGGCTTAGGTCTGGTGCCATGGGCCGCGGATCATATTTGGTTCTGGCCTGCATTCTTCCCCGCGGTCTGGGCTGTGGGTCCTACATTACTTTTGGTGTCTAGGAATATGGTCCAATTTGCTTTGGACAGAGAGATCCAGATTGGAAAACATTTTATTCCGGCTATTCTACTCTTACTCGGGGAATTAATCGCCTATACTATTCTACCTGCAGAAGAGATCAGAGAATATATCCGAAATGCAATGTTCGGTTCCAAGGTGGATATTCTAACTGGAGTTACAATTTTTGGTTCCATCCACCAAACTGTTTATTCCATTTTTCTTTGGGTGTTGTTTAGAAAGGCTTCCAAGGAAACTGAGATCCCACTTTCTTCTCTAGTTTATACGATCCTGTTCGTAGTTTTCACAACGATTCAACTTTGTTGGTTCGGATATTTTTTGAAGAATCAGTTTTTATTAGCTGCAGGTTCTAGTTTCCAAACTTTAGGGATCGTTCTTGTATTTTTATTCTCCTCAAGATATCCGAATTTTTTCATTTCTTTGAAGTCGGAGATCCAACAGAAAAGATACGAGAGAACCCAGCTAAATGGATTGGATCTGGACCAACTTCATACTCGTATCAATGAATTGGTAGAGGCGGATAAAATATATAAAGAAGAAAGTCTGAAAATCCAGGACTTCGCCGAAAAACTATTGGTATCTCCTCACCAACTTTCCCGCATTTTAAACGAGACCTACGGCAAAAACTTCAATGAATTCCTAAATTCATTTAGGGTAGAAGAGGCCAAAACTCTTCTATTAGAGGACCTGGAACGAACTGTTCTCTCCATCGCATACGATGTTGGATTCAATACTAAGTCCACATTTAATGCACAGTTTCTGAAAATCACAGGAATGACTCCTCTAGAATGGCGAAAAAAGGGTAGCAAACTATAAGTTCGGACGATTGTTTTTCGCATATCGGTTAGGATAAAACCTTCCTGTCGGATTCCGCAAGGAAGGAGAAGAGACCGATGTCCCGAGAAACATATCCTAAAGAAGAACTAGAATCTTACCGCAAAGTGCAAGCCTTGGCTTACGAAGCGGTGGAATCCGTACGCAAGGAATTATATCCAGGGATCACCGAAAAAGAAGCCGCTCGCAAAATTGACGATTATATCCGAAACGCTGGAGGCACGTCCTTCTTCCATTATGGTTTTGCATGGTTTGGAGATAGAACTGCATTTAGAGGATTCAAACGTCCACTCTCTCTTAATTATTTAAGAAAAGGAGAAGGTTTACTCCCTCATTTCGGAGGAAAGTTCCAACCCTCTAATCGTAGATTAGAAGAAGGTATGGCTGTGATCCTTGATGTAGCTCCTACGTTTGCAGGAAGAGCTGCAGATGTTGGTTATGCATTTTCATACGGCGAAAATCCAGAACATGATAAAGCACTTTTAAGTTTAGAAGAATACAGAGAATTAATCATAAGAAGAGTTTTAGAAGAAAGATCCTTATCCGAAATCTATTTAGAAGTGGATGCAAGGATACGTGCATCTGGATACGTTAACTGTCATTCTATCTATCCCCAGGGAGTTTTAGGTCATAAAGTAGGAAGACTTCCTGCTTATAATTTCCCAGGCGGAAGAGTGAATGGATTTCCATTCCAAACATTCGCATACTTATTCCCTCAAATGATAAAAGATCTGATTCCTGGAGTTTCAGGACATTCTCCATTATGGGGAGAAGGTTCCGACTTCAGAGCGGAGCCAGGACTCTGGGCAGTAGAACCTCATATTGGTAAGATTTATTCTGGCTCAAAAGAATCAGAATCCTTCGGAGCAAAATGGGAAGAAATCCTAGTAGTTACAGATTCCACTGCGTATTGGTTAGATGAGGATCTTCCTCATGTTCGTCTTTGGAAGGAGAAGAAAAGATCTAAATCTTCTAAACCAGTCACAGGCGCTAAAAAACAAAAAGAAAAAGTCCCGGCTTAATTGAAATACATTCAATAATTTTAATATTTAATTTAGAAGGCTTATGATGAGCAGCGAAATATTACAGGATAAGGATTTTCATTTTTATCCGGTCAGAAAACCTAAATTCGAATTTAGCGAGAACGGCACCAGTAAACATTGGATGGACGGTTCCGCTTATAAAACCCATATTCTGAATACCTGGACTTTATTTTTTCCGGATGGGGAAAGATTTTTTATCAGAAGTATCCAGAAATTCCTACCAAACATTAAAGATCCGAGAGTTCTCAGAAATGCAAAAGCATTCATGGGCCAAGAAGCCCAGCACGCGGGAGAGCATAAAAAAACCTGGAAAATCCTAGAAGACCAGGGCTTTAAGATCAAAACATTCACTGATTTTGTGAATTCATTCTTTGTAAACTTTGTAGAAAAAGTATTACCAGCTAAGTCTTGTTTGGCGGCAACTGCAGGCGCGGAACATTATACTTCTCTTGTTGCTACTATAGGTCTTCAAATTAAGGCATTAGACCAAGCAGAATCAGAGATGAAACGTCTTTGGGAATGGCATGCAGCAGAAGAGATAGAACACAAATCAGCTGCCTACGATGTGTTCTTGGATATCAGCGGAAATTATTTTAGAAGAATGATCACTTTCCTTGGAGTGACAATCGTATTCTGGGCGGCAACATTTATAGGCGCTGAAATTCTTTTATGGCAAGAGGGACTTACTTTTAAATGGAAAACCAGAAAAGATGCTTTTCGTTTTATCTTTATAGACGAAAAGGTCTTCTTTCATGCGCTGGGTGCATTCTTCAGATACTTCCGTCCTAATTTTCATCCGGAACAAGAAGATAATCTGGAATTAAGTAAGATAATATTCGAATCGCCAGAGCATAAATACAAGGAAATTGCATGAGCAGACTAAGCGGGAAAAATGTTTTAATCACCGGAGCAAGCGGTGGTTTCGGTAAAGAATTAACCAAACAACTGTTAAAGAAAGGCGCCAATTTAGTGCTTACTGATATGAAAGCACCTGAAACCAAGGCTGAATTCTATTTAGAAAATTCTAAATCAGTTCCAGGCAAAATACTTGGAAGTTTTGCAGCGGACTTAAGCAGCGAATCAGGTTGCGAAAAAGCTTATAAAGAAGCGATTAAGATCCAACCTAAGATAGATATTCTAGTAAATAACGCAGGCTTAGCATTCGGCGGAAGATTACTGGATGTTCCAATGGACAAATGGAAATTGATTTTGGATGTAAACCTATACGCTCCAATTTATCTTTCTCGTTTATTCTTACCTGCAATGTTGGAAAGAAAATACGGACAGATCGTAAATCTATCTTCTTGCGCAGGGATTACAGCGCCAGGTGAGTTAGTATATTATTCTGTTTCTAAATTTGGGATCAGAGCATTGGGCGAAGCATTAGATTCAGGTTATAGACACCAAGGAATATATACGACTAACGTGTATCCTTTCTTTGCGAACACAAACATACTACATTCTCAACAATTTGGAACAGATAAACCTAAAGTAGTTCCTTCTTTGATCGTAGACAGCCCTCAAATGGTAGTTCGAGCCATAGTAAGAGGGATAGAAAAAAGAAAGATGCATGTATTCCCAGGATTTACTGCGAAGTTATTGCGCTTTTTGACCAGACTGTCTCCTGGTTTCTTAAGAGGAATGGAAAGGCTCGGACAAAAATTTTCTTAAACGAAAAGAGGCGAAAATATGGCGGCTACCCAACTGGAAAACGGAGTAAAAAAAGAAAGAACTGAGGCTTTTAAAGAAACCTTTGTTCATAATGGTGATGTTTCTTTGTATGTGAAATATAATCATACAGCGAAAGAAAGACCGAACAGACCTACAGTCCTATTCGTTCATGGATATCCTGACGATCATAGGGTATGGTCCTACCAGATGGAATCCTTAAAAGAGGATTATAATGTGGCCGCCCTGGATCTAAGAGGTTCCGGAAAGTCCGATAAGCCTAAAAAACAAAAAGCATATAATGTTCGTAGAATATTCGAAGATCTTGAATCTGTGATCCGATTTGTAGGTAATGATAAGCCTGTACATCTTGTTGCTCATGATTGGGGATCTCTCATCAGTTGGGCCTTTGTTGCAGACGAACAAAAATCAGTTTGGGCAAAATCATATACTGCAATGGGTGGACCTCATCCGGTTCTTGGGCGTAGGAGTGCTTTCCAAATGGCTCTTTCTGGAAATCCACTTTCCCTATACAAAGCACTTTCTCAGCTCAAAAGATCTTGGTACATTCTATATTTCCAAATTCCTTTTGTGCCTGAATGGATCTGGAGAACTTTCAGTAAATTTTTCTGGAAGTACACAATGAATACTGGAGGAGTTCCAAAGAACGATACTCTTAGAAATAAATCCAAAGAAGAGATTGTTGCTACAACAGTTTCCAATGTGAATTTATATAGAGAGCTGCTTAGAGGAGAGAAGTATCCGGAACCTAAACATATCAAGGCTCCAGTCCAGGTTCTAATTCCACTCAAAGATTTTGCGATCCGACCGGAGTTATACAGACTTCATGAAAGGATTTGTGATTCTTATAAAGAATATACATATGATAGCAATCATTGGATTCAAAGAACAATGCCTGACATGGTGAGTGAAAAGATCAGAGAATTTGTCTGGGAGATCGGCTGAAAAACGTAAAATAGTAATCGGTCTAAACTAGAAAAAAAGAAACCAGATCCGTTCTAAAAGGGTCAGATATGCATGATCTCGGACGGAATCCAAAAAATTCTAGTTTTATGGAAAGAGAAAGTTCTCCCAAACTCGGGAGCACTTTCTTTTTTGATCATACCTTTTTTCGCCCTGGTACTTGTCGCAGATCAGGCAAAATCCTTATCCGATAAAGAAGTTCATAAATATTTTTATGAAACTTGGAAATTAGAGATCGATCCCAGAGATAATTTGGAATTGTTCAAAGAAACTCAACATTGGATCGGAACTCCTCATAGAGATAATGGGAAAGACGAATCAGGAATAGATTGTTCTAGTCTTGCTGCAAAGTTGGTCAAAAAAGCATATTCCAAAACAATTTCAGGCTCTTCCGAAAGTATCTCCAAGCAGGTCAAAAAGATCTCCGAATCAGATCTGCAAGAGGGAGATTTAGTATTTTTTAATATATACGGCGAGAAGATCAGTCATGTTGGGGTCTATCTCAAGGATAGAAAATTTGTACATGCTTCCGTGGTGAAAGGTGTAACGGTTAATTCCTTGGATGAGAATTACTATAAGACCAGATTTGTATTGGCTGGAAGATTATAGTCGCTTCGCTCCTGAAGCCCGTGAACTAATATTGATAGATAACCTTTATTTTAGGACGGACTATAGTCGCTTCGTTCCTGAAACCACTGATTCAGTATTGATTGACACAGAGTTTAAGGGCTGAAATCGTCCTTGCATGAGAGTTCGTGGTTTTGGTCTGATCTTAATTCTGCTTACGTTCTTCTATTGCCAAAAACCTCCAGTCCTTAAATTAGAAGAAAGCCCTCCTCCTTTAAAGATCGAAAAAGGATTAGTAAACGTAAAAGATATAGACCCAAATATAGAGATAGATCTTCGTTATTCTACTCCTGAAAATTTTACTGGCTCCATCATCTATCCTTTTCAAACTTGTTTACTCCGAAAAGAAACTGCAGAAAAATTAAAAGCAGCCAACTTAGAATTCCAAACGTATGGATATAAGATCAAAATTTGGGATGGATATCGTCCCCCTTACGCACAAAAAATTTTATGGGAGAAGGTCCCAAATCCAAGATATGTTGGAAATCCGACAAAAGGTGGCTCTGTTCATAATCGAGGCGGAGCAGTGGATCTCACGTTAATAGATTCGGAAGGAAATGAATTGGAAATGCCAAGTCCTTACGATGAATTCACTTATAAAGCTTCTCCTTTACGTAAGGACTTGGAGCCAACTGTTTCTAAAAATCTGAAAGTCCTGGTTGGAATTCTAACAAAGCATGGATTCAAACAGATCAGTTCTGAATGGTGGCATTATAACGACGGGGATGCAAAAGTTTATCCCTTAGTAGAGGTGGATCCAAAACTTTGGGAGAAATGAAACATTTAGAAATGTTCTCTAATCGCCTGACCAGGATGTCCAAACATTGGAAAAAATGGGCGAGAAGAAGAGGGATCACTTGCTTTAGGATCTACGATCGTGATATCCCCCAGGTTCCAATCGTAATAGATCTTTATGAAAATTATTGTTTAGTCTCTGAATACTTAAATTCTTATCCGATGTCCGATGAAGAAAGAGAATCGGAAAGAAATACAATCCGAAACTTTATAATTGAAATTCTTCAACTTGCTCCGGAAAATTTGTTTTGGAAAACCAGAGAACGTAAAAAGGGAAATCTACAATACGAAAAGTTAGATACCCAAGAAAAATCCATTGAAGCGAATGAAGGTGGATTGAAGTTTAAAGTAAACTTAAGCGATTATCTAGATTCAGGTCTTTTTTTGGATCATCGAACTACTCGAGATCTTTTTAGAAAAGAAGCTTCTGGGAAGAATGTTCTAAATTTATATTCTTATACTGGAGCATTCTCAGTTTATGCTGCTGATGGTGGCGCAGAAAAAATTACCAGCGTGGATCTTTCTCAAAAATATTTGGATTGGTCCAAAGAAAATTTCGAACTCAACGGATTGTCTCACGAAGAGCATGAGTTTATTAGAGAAGATATTACAGAATGGTTGAAAAGGGAACGGACAAATCTTAAAAGAACACAATACGATCTTATCATAGTAGATCCTCCTACATTCTCAAATAGCAAGAAGATGAGAGATATTTTTGATGTACAAAGAGATTATTCTTTCCTACTAAATTCAATCTTTAGAGATTTTTCCGCGCCAGGTGCAGTTCTCTTTTTCTCTACAAATTTTAGAAAGTTCAAGTTAGAAGCAGACGAACTTCTTTGGGAAGATATCCAGGATATTACGAAACAAACTCATCCGGAAGATTTTCGAAATGAAAAGATCCGATTTGTTTGGAAGATGAAGAAGTAGGATTGCAAATTTGTTGGAGCTCCTACGAGACCACTCCAAATTTGTGATTGAAGATCTTACAGTTTTATGATATAGGGCAAGGGACTCCCACGGGCCACTCCCCCCAATCCCAACGCAGGGTGGGGGTCGTTTTTAAAAAAATGCGGTAGGAATTCCTACACTCAGGTAACTGAAGTCTTAGACAAAAATTTCGCAAAAAATTTAGGGAAGTAATGTCTTAAGAATAGACCGAATTTCTCTTTTCCACCTGCGATGATCACTTGCAGATCTTCATTCTCGATCGCATCCAGAATTTTGCGTGCACATTCGTCTGCATCGATTCCATTCTCGATTACTTTATCCATTTTTTTCTGAGGACTTCCATCCCCTTTGAGCGCGTTATGCGAAATATTAGTCTTCACAAAACCAGGATATACCAACGTAACTTTCAGATTTTCTTTCGTATTTTCTGCTCTAAGTGCTTCATAAAAACCAGTTAAAGCAAATTTTGTGGAAGAATATCCAGTTCTCAATGGAACTCCGATAAGTCCCGCAACACTCGCAATTGTGGAAACCCAACCTTGTTTTCTCTCTCTCATATGAGGAAGTACAGCAAGAGTCAGAGCAATATTACCGAAGTAGTTCACTTTCATAAGAGTTTCATAAGTCTCGATGGAAGTTTCATGAGCGAAGGAACGTTGGCTGATCCCACCATTATTGATAAGTACATCTATCTTTCCGAAAGTTTTGATAACTTGATTGGGAGCTTTTCCTAACTTTTTATAATCTTCTAGATCCAAAGGAAGGATCATGCTATTTGAATCTGTTAGTCCGTTTTCTTTGCGAACTCTTTTGAGTTCTTTTTCTCTCCTAGAAGAAAGAACTAATGTCGCTCCTCTTCTCGCGGCTTCTTTTACTAAAGACTCGCCGATCCCAGAAGAAGCTCCAGTAATCCATACAACTTTGTCTTTGAAAAATTCTCCCATATTTTTATCTCCGATATTAAATTTCTTAGGCGGCATTAGGATCTAGAAGGAGTTTAAAAACCAAGGGAACAATCCCAAGATAAAAACACCTTCTCCAAGGATCCTATACTTTTGAGAATCTTGGAATTTATCTGCGTAACGCAGTATTCCTCCCGGAACTGCACAGATCAGAGCGATCACCAAAGAGGCCGAAACCGAGGTGCCCGGCGCCCATTTCCTTATTCCGCCGGCCAATACTAAGGCAGCCAGAAATCCGAGCAAGGACAATCGTAATACCCACTCCTTAGCAAGCTTCGGAGAGAGAACTCCTAATAGATAAACTTGGCCTTCCTTAGCGTCTAACTCTGCTTCCATGAGAGAGTTCATTACTAAATTTAGAACGGTGCCTAAAAAGAATAAGAAAAGAAGAAGGGGAACTGTCCAAGAACGAAACCCTACAACCAATAGAGGACCGAACCAGACACCTAAAGTATAGATCAATGCTACTGAGAATTCTTTTCCGAAACGTATCTTTCCCCAACGAGCGATCCCTAGATGAAGAATAGCCAAAGCTGATAATAATACTCCGCCTAATAAAACGATCTCTCTTAATAATAAGAATGCGAGAACTGCGGAAATGATTGCCGCAATTGTGCAGAGTATTGTCAAAACTTTGGAATGATCGTAGTGGAATTTGTGACGCGGGTTGATTGAATCTTCTCCCACCTTCTTTCCATCTAATAAATGATCTAAGGTGTAGATGACCCAAACGCTTAGGGGAAGAAGAAACCACCAAACTGTTTTCATCTTGGCGCCCGTTACTATTGCGGCCAAGGCTCCGGAACCTAAAACGCCAAGGCATACATCCAAGCTGAGGACGTGAGCGTAAAACCAAAGTTTGTTTTCTAAAACGTTTCGCATACGATCTCTATTACGACTGATTTCCGCGAATAGATTAGTTTGATTCGAATTATTTTACTGCTTTCGCGGATATGTTATCGATTCCTTCTGATCTAAATTGAGAATGCAAGGATTTTATGAAAATGGATTTAATTTGTCCAGAGTCATCTATATTTTTTAAGGGAAGATGGATCACCAAATCAATATTAGATTGTCCGAAAGAAACATAACGAAACGAAATTTTGGATTCGTTATAACCACTTTTTCCATAAATCTGAGTTAAGGAAAAATTTGCTGCCTGACCAAGTATGGATTCTAACTTCTCTATATTTCCTTCTTTAGGAATACTGATCTCTAATTCAGTCCAAAGTCCTGTGTTTGTAAGACTATAATTAGTATATGTAGTCTTGGACATCTTAGCATTCGGAATAATAATCGTACTTCCATTTCTTTTTTTGAGCGAAGTGGTTCTCCAGTTGATATCTTCTACCAGACCTTCTTCTCCTGTTTCTAAAGAAATATAATCTCCTACAGATACTTTTTTCCCGAGTAAAACTCCAAGTCCTGCAAACAAATTGGAAAGAGTTTCTTGCAAACCTAATGCAAATGCAAGACCTCCTACTCCTAATGCAGTCAAAGCTGGAGTAACGGAGATACCTAAAGTTTGTAATGCGACCAAACCTCCAGTGAGTAAGATCAACATTCTAACTATATTGTTTAATATAGATGCGGAGGGTAGAAGGCCTTCTGCCTTTGAAGAATACAAAGTAAAAGCTCCGGAACCAACCCTTGCAAAGGAAAATGTAAATACCAAGATCCCGAATACTTTTAGATATAGAGAAATTTTTTCTTCCGAGGAAACATCTAATTTTAAGAATCGAAGAGCAGTATATAATCCAAAGATAAAAAAGGAAAATCTAACTAAGGAAAGAAGTGCAGTGTAAAGAGGATGTTTGGTGTCTAACTGATCTTTCGTAAGAGTTTTTGCAAGTCTCGGAACAATGAAACCGCCAAAAAGATAACCCAAAAGAATTCCGGAAATAACCGAAATTGCTCCTAACAACCAATTAGAACCTAAAATCGAGTCCATCCAAATCATTCTCCCAAATTAAGAGGAAGTATTTTCTAGAAAAGAAAAAATGGAAGTGCCGAATTATGTGGCAAACCGAGGGCAAATCTAGAGGGGGATAAAATTGGATTTTGTAATGACAAACTAGGGAGATTTCAGAGACTCCTATCCCCATGCAAGAGGGAGTCGGAAAAAATCAAATTTTAGAAGTTCCTCTGACGGACACTATGTCCGCATACTCTAAACATTTTCCAGAAGAAGGTATAAATCTTTCTGAATGGATGGATGAGATCCATACTAGAGGTATCCAAGAGGTAGTTTTTTGGGGAACGAAATCAGAAGCAAGCGGCTGGAAAAATAGCCAGCTATTCAGAGATTTGGTAAAAAAGCTCCAAGAAGATAAGATACGTCTTTCTACGATGGATGGAGCAAAGTTCCGTTCTTCCCCGGACTCTGCACGAAAATTAGATCGTTTCCTTAGATCTCATTTAGGATCTGTACTCGTTTGTTATTCCGAAAACGAATCCAACGAATTCGTAAAATTGATGGAGGAGATTCTTTCCGGTCAAAAAAAAGAACCTACCAAAGTATATACATCATATTCTCCTAATATAACTCCTGAAAAATCTAGAAAAGAAAAGCAAGAGCCTCCTAAAAATCATGGAGAAGACTTTAAAGCGTCTAGAATTACTATTCGAGTTAAACTTCTTGCGATCGTTTCTGCAATTGTAGTGGTGAGTATGGGACTTGTGATCGGACTTGCTACAAGCCTTTTCCGGAATTATACTGTATCTTTGATCCAAGAATATAACTTAAGTTTGGCGAGATTGACCGGACTGCAAGTAGGTCTTAGGATCAAAGAACTTTCTAGCAAATCATCCGAGTTTTCGGATAAAAGAGATCTTCGACCTTCTAAAGGTTCTGATTCTAGAAAAACTTCTCCTCCCAATTATATCTCAGGATTTTTTTCCACTCATCCTAAAATTCTGGCCTGGGGGAAATACGAGCAGGGAGAATCATCACTTGTTTTTAATCCAAGATTTGTTCGAGATCTTAGGAAAGAAGAAGATGAGATCCGTGCTTTATGGGTTTCCATTCCCAAAGAAGAAAAAGAAAAATTTTTCGCCTCCGAATTCGAATCCACTCGGTTAGAAAATATCAGCTCTAAGTTTGGATTTCCTGCAGTACTTTTTATAGAGAAGGATAAATCCGGAAAAGGACTCGGTTTCTTTTTAATTTCTCCTCAAGATCTATGGGAATCTGCCAGGTCTGCTTTACAAACTGAATTATTTGCTATTTGGGTAGTAGATTCGCGGGGAAGATTAATTGCTCACACAGAAGAATCCGAAACTATTTCTGCAAAAGATTATTCTAAAAATCCATTAGTCCAATTTTTATTAAGAAGTCCTGCAGACAATGGATCTCAAACTTCTATCTTTGAAGGAAAAGAAACCCTAGGATCTTTCCAACAATTAGAAGATGGAAACCTCGCAGTTGTGTCTTCCATCGAAGCGGACAAAGCTTTCGAAGCAGTTTATAGGATTAGAAGGCAGAACTTTTATATTCTGATCTCAATCTTGAGTCTTGCATTCTTAGTGGTATTCCTATTCTCCAGAACTTTAACTGTTCCACTTGTTAATCTATTGAGTGCTACTAGACAGATTGAAAGAGGAAATTATAAAGTAGGGATCAAACCAGTAACTAGAGACGAGGTAGGAGTTCTAACAAATTCATTCCTAAAAATGGCTCACGGATTAGAAGAAAGAGAGAAGATCAAAGATACTTTCGGAAAATTTGTGAACAAAGAAATCGCAGAACGTGCACTTGCGGGAGATATGCCTTTAGGAGGTGTCACGAAAGACGTAACAGTATTCTTCTCCGATTTAAGAAACTTCACTGGTATGTCCGAAAAATTAAAACCAAGTGAGGTGGTAGATTTCTTAAACGCATATTTCACCGAAATGGTGGAATGTATTTATCTCACAGAAGGTATCGTGGATAAATTCATCGGAGACGCGATCATGGCTCACTGGGGCGCATTGTACACTGATGAAAATGATGCAAGAAATGCGATCAACTCCGCACTTCTGATGAGAAGCGCCTTATTCGAATTCAATCGTATTGGAAACGAGATTGGAAGGCCTCTCGCAAGATTCGGATGTGGAATTAATACAGGACCAGTGGTAGTAGGTCAGATCGGTTCTGAAAAAAAACTGGAGTTCACAGTTATCGGAGACGCAGTCAATCTTGCCTCTCGTATAGAATATTTAACGAAAGAATTCGGAACAGATATACTTGTTTCGGAAACATCTTATGAAAAAGTAAAGGATCATTATAAATTCGAAGAACTTCCTCCTGTTTGGATCAGAGGAAAAGAAAAACCACAAAAACTTTATGCAGTATTAGGTTGGTTAGAAGATCCGGACTGCCCTAAAAATTTACAAGAACTCCGCAAGGTTTGTGGAATACCTGAACCTGATTCTCCTTCCAAGGCTATTGCGGATTAAGATATGGATTGGAGAATTTATAAAAGAGAATGGCAGGTAGGTATAGGTTGTTTCCTTGTACTCTTCCTATCTCTATATCTCCTATATTTTGAATCTAAATCAAACGGGGGAGTCGGAAAAGAGATTATGGGGACCGTCTCTTTTCGATACAAAACAGCTCAAAGAAAATTTCCAGACAGAATGTTATGGGAAGATCTGGACCAAGGAATGCCTGTATATGATAGAGATTCTATCCGAACAGACGAAGCATCGGAAGCAGTAGTATTTTTAAAATCAGGTACTCGTATAGAATTAGATCCTCAGTCCATGGTGGTTCTCCAATTAAAAGAGAACAAAGAAAATTTAGATCTGAATGAAGGAAATATACTAGTAGAGAGTGGAAAAAAAGTCCTGTCTGTAATCGCTGGGACAGTAGGTTTAGAAGCAGAACTAGGTTCTAAATTCCAAGTCACCAGAAATGCGGACGGTACAAGAGTAGATGTAGAAAGAGGACAGGTAGAATGGTCCGAAGATGGAACAGTCAAACAAACATTAGGCGAAAAAGAAAGTTCTCTAAACGGAAATAAACTGAATCAAAATTGGGGTCTTGTAAGTCCTGAAGATTCTCATAGATATTTTCCTGCAGAATTAGAACAGACAGTTGAATTTCGATGGGAAGGCGGAGAAGAAGGTATATTAGAGATTTCTCCTAGACGAGACTTCTCAGTTTATATTTCTAAAAGACCCGCTAAAGAGCCTTATTATAAACAAAAATTTCCGGAAGGGATCTATTATTGGAGGATCAATTCCAAAGACGGTAAAAAAATATCTGAGGTCAGAAAGTTCAGAGTTCTTCCCAATTTTCCAGTAGAATTACATTATCCTAAAAAAGATCTTTCTCAAGAAGATAGGACCGTCGCCTTCTCCTGGGCAAAACAAAAGATAGCAAGCGGTTATAAATTGCAGATCTCTAATGATCCAAATTTTGGAGCCTTATCAGAGACCCAGGTATTCCGCACGAATTTTTCACTCACATTAGATCCCGGTACTTATTATTGGAGAATACAATCTTATACGAATCTTGCTGGAACAGAGACATTTTCTGAAATACGTAAATTTTCTATCTCTCTTCCTGTCATCCAAGTCGCGGATACAAAACAAGAGATTGTTACGACTTTAGAAACTCAAGCGAGTTCGGATCTTTCCGTGGATTTCCCGAAAAACGGCACTTTGGTGGACATGACTGGCAAAGAAAGTATCTCTTTCCGTTGGAAATTCTCCGCCAAACAGAAACAAAGCGAATGGAAATTTCGTCTTTTCTATAAGAGAGGCTCAGGTGACGAGCTAATCTACGAAAAAAAGACAAAAGGGGATCGGTTGGTATTCAAAGACTTGGAAAAACTGGATATAGGAACATTCAGGTGGACCATAGAATCGGATACGGACCCTAACCTAAGATCAGAAGCGGATTTCAAAATATTACTTAGGGAAGAATTGGAAGCCCCGGAAACAAAATCCAGTGGCGCCCGCCCTTAAGGAGAAGGCATGTTCTTGTTCCGCGGAAAAACTTTCGCTATCGTATTTCAGTTTATTCTAATATTCTTTTCCGTATCCTCAGGTGTATTCGCTGAGAAAAAAAGTTTCGTATATTATATAGAATGGAAAGAAGTAAAAGGAAGCCGCGGTTACGTGGTAGAAGTCCGAAAAACAGAACCTCCTCAAGAATTATTCTTAGAAAAGAAAGTTTCTGAGAATGAGATAGAATTTTCCTTAGAAGCAGGAACCTACGAATACAGAATCGCCGCATTGAACAGATTCGGAAAACCTTCTTCTTATACTCCTTGGACTAATTTTAAAGTGGAACAAGACCGTCCTAAGGCAGTCGCCTTGGCTGAAAAAGAAGAGGCGAGTAAAGGAATTAAAACCTCCAAGTTTGTTTGGATACCTGGAACAGGATATTATTCTAAAGGGGAACGTTGGAAATCTTACAGTATCTGGGCGTGGTTTGGAGCTCTTGCTTATCTAGGAAATTCAGAAAGAGAGTCGGGGAATATTCTCGCCTCAAAACCGTTAAACGACCCGATGAATATTGCTGTCTTAAGTTTAAATCTACCTTCTTCATTCACTCTTTATCTTTGGCAGGCAAGAGAGAATGATAAGAAAGAATATGAAATGCACCAAAACAATCAGGTTTTTATTGGTGGAGTGGCAATCCTAAGTGTAGCAATTTCTCTTTGGTTGGAAAATAAACTTCCACAAGGGGATACCGTTCAATTCAAGGTGAGTCCTGATCGAGGCGGAAATCTAAATACTTTTGCAAATACCGGATTTTCTCAGAATAGATGGGAAGTCCAATATACAAGGAGCTTTTGATCTATGGCTCTTCGAATTTATTCTTTGGTCCTTCTTCTTTCCGGGCTTTTTAGTTATTCTTGTTCCAAACCGTTTCCAGGCGGAGATGAGATCATTCTCTTGGGACTTCTAGGAAAAACACGTTATCTGTTTGTTACTACTTCAACCAATATGGGAAATTTAGGAGGGGTTGGAGGAGCAGATCTGATTTGCCAAAGTGCAAAGACTGCAGAGGTTCCAAGTTTACCTGGATCTGCTTTGGAATACGTGGCGCTGATTGCTTCTTCTTCCAGAGTTCCGGGTGGGGTGGGTTGGCCCTTAATTCCAAATACGAATTATTATGCGATGAATCCTGGAGAGACTTTGATCTTTCATACAAACAGTTCCGGAATTCCTACAAGTTCTATGGATAATGCGACCGGAATTCCTGGATCTGGAAATTATTGGACAGGTATCAGTTCAAGTTTTGCTCTTAGCCCAGACGATTGCCAAAGCTGGGGAAGCTCTGCTCCTACAGATTTTGGAGATTATGGAACCGCGAACGCTGGTAGTAGCAGCATTGATAGTTTCAACCAAGGCTTCTCGGATGGATGCGATCAGCCTAAAGCTTTGCTTTGCGTTAGAAATTAACTCTCTACAATACCAGCACGGATTGCGTAGACTACCAAGTCTGCAACCTTGTGTAAGTCCAACTTTTTCATGATGTTTGCTCTATGCACTTTTACAGTAGCAGGGGATATATGAAGAAGTTTTCCTATCTTCTCGTTGGAATTCCCCTCAGAGATCAATTTTAAGATCTGTCTTTCTCTGTCGGAAAGTACTGAGAATACGGATGGGCCTTCTTCCTGAAGTTCCCCAGTTTTTTTGCGGCCTATTCCTGAAAGAACACGAGTTGCAATCCTTGGGCTTAGGTAAGTTTCCTTTCTGCGAACAGCATCGATTGCTCTTAGTAGATCCTCTCCAGCATCGTCCTTAAGAACGTAACCATTGATACCAAGATCCACCAGTTTTTGGATGTATTCTTCGTTATCATGTCTGGACAGAATGATGACCTGGACTTTTGGATAATATCTTTTGACTCCCTTTACGAGGTCAATACCGCTAACTCCCGGCATGGAAATGTCTGTGATTAGAATATCGGGTTCTAATTTACCGATTTCGTCTAGCGCCTGTTCGGCGTTCCCGTTTTCACCGATAATCTCCAGATCGTTTTGTCCGGAAATGATCAGTCTAAGACCTTCTCTTAAGATTGCGTGGTCGTCTACAAGATAGAGTTTGCAAACGGAGGGTTGGGCGTTCATACTTTCTCCTTGGAACGTTTTTTTAACGGGATCCTAAGCACATAATGAGTACCTTTGTTTGGTTCCGTTTCTAAAAAGAGAGTGCCGTTCAGGTCCTCTGTTCTTCTCCGAATATTTTCCAATCCGTTTCCGGTAGATTTTATTCTGGCTTCTTTTTCTTTAAATCCTTTTCCGTTATCTTTTACAGAAACTACCAATGTATCTTTTTCAGAAAAGATCTTTAACTCCACTTTATTCGCTTGGGAATGTTTCAAAATATTCGCACAAATTTCCTGTAATATTCTGAAAACTTGGTTCTGTATTTCCTGAGGAATTTTTTCGGGAACTCTAAACTCGGATTTTACTTTAATTTTTTGTATCGGAAAAATTTGGTTCGCTAGAGAGCTTAATGCAGCTTCCAGTCCAAGTTCTTTTAAGGAAGAAGGTTGCAAATTTGTGTAAATTTCGCGAAGTTCTTGGCTAGCTCGATCGATAAGCCCTAGGCCGGAGCCGAAAGATTCAGGATGTTCCTTCTCCGATTTTTGATACGCTTGGAAATGTAATTTTGCAGCGAGTATAAGTTGTCCAACTCCGTCATGAAGTTCTCTGGCGAGTCTGGATCTTTCTTCTTCTTGGGAAGCGAGTACCTGAGTGTGGAGAGTTGCGATCTTCTTTTCTAACTTTTTATTTTCTGTAATATCTTTTAGGATCATACCCAGGCTATCTTTGAATCGGAAGATAGAATATCCGTAGGACTTCTTTCCTTTTTTGAATTCCTGGTTTTGTAATTTTGTTTTTAGAGCCTTGTGAAGATTTTCTCTTAGGTTAGCTTCCTCTTTTGTATCTAATCTTAATAGGTTAAATAGGTTTTTACCTGCTGGGTTTGCAAATCTAAGTCTGAATTCTTTTTTAAAGGACGCGTTTGCAAATCGGACAATATTGTTTTCGTCCAAGGCTACAATAGGGGAGATCTCTTCTACCAGAGATAGGAATTTAGAGGCCTGCTCCTTACCGGAGTATGAGCCCGATTGTTTGGTATCTTTTCGTTTGAGGAGTCCTGAAGCCACTTAAAGTTCAGGATATAGTCCGGCTTATGGCTCGAAAAGGAAAAAAACCCCTCCCCTCGGCCGAATGAGGGAAGGGGGAGGTTGCTTTTACTCTTTCAGGAGTCCCAAATTAGGGCGTAGCTGGAAACACTTCCGAAGTATTCGGAGTTCGGAACCAATCCGTATTGGTGGTTCCAAGAGATTCATACCATGTTTTGAAAGTAGGATAGGAGTTACGTATGTCAGTAGCTTCGTAAGGCCATTGGAAGTTTCCAGGCACAAGAAGTACCCAAGGGAATCCAGTAGCATCTCTATAGATGTCCTTACCTTCTGCATCGAAATACTTACCTGCAGCATGTATATCTTTGCCGGTATTAACCACTCGTATGAATGTATCATAAGGAGCAGGCCCAAGCACCAGTTTAGAAATTGGAGCGGAAAGTATTACTTCTAATTTTGCGGTTTTACCTTTTACGAAAACAGTATCCGTTTTAGATGCGTTTGATTTAGAAATTGTAGTAGAGCTATTTCCTAAAATTTCCAGATCAGAGATCGATGCAGGAGTTCCACTTAAGTTTTCTTCCAATGTAGTTCCGTCCGCTGCATAGCGTAGAAGTGAATAACTTGTTACACTTGCTCCAGGCAATCCGAAACGAAGAGTATGATTATACCCAGCGCCCTTAGCAACATGAGTGAAATAACCTCTCACTCGTACTACTTCACCGAATTTGTTTAGATCTTCTTCAAAATAAGAACGGATCACATAGTCGTTGAAGTCAGCATCTCCTTGTTTAGGAAATAAGTCTTCATACGAAGTGGTATAATAATCTTCAGCAGGAACTCGGATAGAACTTACTCTTGTAGGATCATTTGGGAATACATCTTCGAAATCTTGTACACCGTCTCCATCAGTGTCTATGATCTGCTGACCGGTCGCAGTAAAACTAATAGAGATCCTTCTATCCACCTTACTTACAGTTACGATAGAAATATCTGCTTCATAAAACTTACCGTAAGCTTCTACAGTTAGATGAACTGTTTTAGTATCACCATCAATTGTAAAACTACCGGTAACTTCTCCGCTTGGATTTGTATAAGCTTTGAAGACGGATTTATTACTAGCGGCGCCAGGTGTGGCAGAAGGTACAGTAACTTGCACCATAGAACCGTTCACCGGAGCAACAGGATCTATTACTTGAACATTTACTGTGATTGTGCGAGTAGTATCGAATACGAAATCAACAGGAGCGGTCTCGTCATTGATATCGATTCCGAAATCAGTAGGACCGGATGGAGCCTGCACCGCAGTGGATCCTGCTACAAGACTCATCAACCACGCGTAATTAGGATCGCTGGAGGATGTGCAGGAGGCGAAAGAGATACTGAGAGAGGCCAAAAAGCATATTAGGATTTTTTTTGTCATAGATGCACCCGTACGGATGTCATGATTATGCTTATATCCCCTCAATAAGCAATACACCCGAAGGTTTAGATTACTAGAACCTTCGGCTAATACTATTTTTGGTACTTTGTTCGAAAGAAATCTCTAATTGCCGGAGTACCGGCGAATTATGCAGTAGCTTGGAAACTTTCTAAAGCTTTGGTCCGGAAAGAATGGAAATCACCGGAAGAGAAAAACTTACAATGTTTCAGCACTTCTTCAGGGATCTCTGAGAACTTGGCTTCTTCATTATTGATCTTGATCATCATATCTCCCAGATAAATAGGATATATGATCTCCTTGTACTGATCTTCTGCCAATTGAGGTCTATGATGGAATTCCATAGCCTTAGAATATAGATCAGGGAAATTCCATTTTTCAGCGATCAATGCACCGATCTTAGTATGAGTGATACCGAATGCAGCTTCTTCCATAGAAAGGGAAGAAGCTATTTCCTTGGATGCAGAATAATTTTGGATCTTGCCCATACGTTCTTGTTCCAAGGAAAGAAGAATGATCTCTCCTATATCATGAAGAAGCGCCGCTGACATCAGATTACTCATTGCGTCCTTAGGCATAGTTAATCTTTGAGCGATCAATTTACAGTAATACGCACATTGATTGGATTTTTCCCAAATTGTTAAGAATGCTGGGAATTTGGTCTCCAGGATCTGTTTTGTTCCAAGAGAATATAATAAAACCTGCAACTCTTTCAAACCGATAAGCTGGATCGCTCTATCCAAAGATTCAACTTTGTTCCCTCTGCGGAAAGCTGCCGAGTTGGATAGTTTCAGAATGTTTGCAGAAAGAGCCACGTCCTTCTTCACCATCTCGGCGATCTGGCCGATACTTGAATTCGGTTTATCAATCGCAACTTGGATATCTTGGATTGCTTTAGGGAATGTAGGAAGTTGGTCTACTTCCTTGATGATCTCTTCTGCTTTTTGGATCTGGACATTCTCTTTTTGGATACGAATAGGAATATCAATGATGACAGAAGTATTATTGCCTTGGCTTTCTACTTTATAGGAACTTGCGCCAAGACCATCGTTTTTTAACATCATAAGGGTCATGATCAGTCCAAGTCCTGCGCCCTCTGTCTCGTCACCTTTTTCTAAAAATGCTTCTGCAAGATCGTTATATGTTTTTGCTTTTTCGATCCTTTCGTTGATACGATCTACTTCTTCCGGACTGAGTTTTACATTATTCATCACACGGATACGTATCGCGTCCTTATTGTGAATGAAAGAAACTAGTACAACGTAATTGTTTTTAAAGAGAAGATCCTCATACTTCTCCTTATTATCCAGATAAGTTTGTTTAAAACCAGTGATCTTGCTGCGATAAACGCTAGGATTTTGGATATCCGCCTGGAGTTCTCTAAAATAGATCCTTTTGATATTTGCTTTGATGGTGTTAGTAATGGTCTCTTTCATCGCCGCAAGCACAGAATCCCTTACGAATATGATATCTAAATGTAAAAGATAACGATCCAGTGTCTTGGAGAGAATGCTATCCACGCTCTCAGTAAGATTGAAAAATTTAAAATGAAACGGGATATTTTCCGAAATAGGATGATTTAGGTCCTTCAGATTGCTGAATATACCTTGGTCTTTGTGATGGAAAAGTTCTAGGGTTTTCCCTTGGCTCATATCATGTAACTCTGAAAAACGTTAGTGGTCTCTGTCAAGAATTAGCGAAACTTATATATGAAAAATAAGATTCTGCTAAGCGAATTATACGGATCAAACTTATAAAAAATAACCAATAGAAATATTTATCTTTCAATTCTTGTCAGAAATAAATTTCCAAAAACGTCAATAGAAAATAATCCTTTTGGACTAATCTATCACTTGTTTAGGTAGGAAAATTTTTATCATAACGGGTTGAATATAAAGCGACTTGGGTCCAGGTGGGGTATATTTTATTGAAAAGTTACGGAATGATCATTCAATAAAAAGGTTGCACCAAATTCCTTAATTTGATGAAATTATACCTTGGTTCTCTACCAATCCGGATCAACCGGAAGAATGTTAGAACTTAGGAGACCCCTCATGTCCAGCACAGCTACACAACCGGCGAGCTCAGTCTCTCCCGCTTCCAGCGGAACGGCTTCTTTTCCCGCTGCGAACCCTAAGGAGATGCAAAGAGTATTCGATGTCCAAAAACGTCATTTTCATAAGGTTCTGAAAGTATCCAAAGCCAAGGATCGAGTCGTATTATTGAAAAAATTACTGGCGGCAGTAGAGAGACTTACCCCAGAAATCAAACAGGCTTTACAAAATGATTTTAGAAAAGCTCCTCACGAAACGGATTTAACTGAAGTTATGCCTTCTATCGCGGAATTAAAAGACGCGATCAGACACGTAAAAACTTGGATGAAACCGGAAAGAGTAAAAACTCCGATTTCACTCTTTGGAGCAAGAAGTTCTATTTCTTATGAACCAAAGGGAGTGACTCTGATCATTTCTCCTTGGAACTATCCGTTCTATCTTGCGATTGCTCCTTTAACTGCAGCGCTTGCCGCAGGAAATACTGCGATCATTAAACCTTCTGAGTTCACACCTGAAACTTCTAAACTACTTACTAAACTAGTAAAAGAGACCTTCCAAGAAGGAGAAGTTGCGGTATTTGAAGGAGATCATACAGTTTCAACGGCTCTAATGGAGTTACCGTTCGATCATATCTTCTTCACCGGAAGTACTCATGTAGGAAAAATTGTAATGGCAGCTGCTGCTAAAAATCTTTCTACAGTAACCTTAGAGTTAGGAGGAAAATCTCCTGCTATCATCGTACCTGGAGCAAACTTGAAAAAGGCTGCTCAAAAATTGGTATGGGGAAAGATCATGAACGCAGGACAAACCTGTGTTGCGCCTGACTATCTACTTCTGCCAGAAGGGGAGACTGAAGAATTCGTAAAACAAGCGAAGGCTGCAGTAAAATCTTTTTATGGAGAAAGTTCTGCTGATATCAAAAGTAACAAAGACTTCTGTCGTTTAGTAAACCAAAGAAACTTCCAAAGGGTTTCTGGATACATTCACGAAGCAGTCGAAAAAGGTGGAAAAGTAGTAATGGGAGGAGAAACAGATTCTTCTCAAAACTATATTGAGCCTACATTGATCGCTAATGTTCCAGCAAATGCAAGGATCATGGAAGACGAGATCTTTGGACCAGTGCTTCCTATACTAACTTACAAAAATTTGGACGAAGCAGTGGAGAAGGTTCTATCTAAACCAAAACCACTCGCACTTTATGTGTTCGGAAGTAATAACAAACATATCAACAAAGTTCTCAAGGAAACATCTTCCGGAGGAGCAGCGGTGAATGACGTTATCGTACACTTAGCGAACCCAAATCTTCCATTCGGAGGGATCAATCACTCTGGACATGGAAGCTATCATGGCTGGTATGGATTCAGAACATTCTCTCACGAGAAGTCTGTATTCAAACAAGCTCCGTTCTCTTCGATTGAAATGTTATATCCACCTTACACAGGTTTCGTGGATAAAATGCTTCAATTCACTAAGAAGTTCTTCGTTTAAAAACATCTTCTACTTTCTTCGATTTGAAAGCCCTCTTCGGAGGGCTTTTTTTATTTTGCACTTCCCAAAAGCCCCAGTCCTTCCAGAAAATTATCCGTATATTTCCAAGGTCTTTTTTTGCCGAAATCAAACATGATACAATGAGAGATGGATTCGCAGGAAACTTTACCGTCTGATTTTCGGATTAATTTTTGAAACACCTTGCATCTGGAGCCTGAGATTTCACCAAACTGAGTTTCTATTAAGGCAGTATCCGGATAACGAATTTCTGCCTTATAATCTGTTTCTCCCCTTAAGATCATTGGGCCTATGTTTTCGTATTTCATTTGAGAGAAGGAAAGGCCTGCTTCTTCCAATGCGACCATTCGACCTTCATGTAGGAATACTTGGAAGTTTCCAACATTCAAATGACCATTTGGATCACATTGGCTCCATAGGACGGGGATTTCGTAAAAGAATGATTTAGAAATTTGCATTTGCTTCTTCTCCTATTCTTCTAAACTTGAAAGTGTGAAGATTTGGAAAATGTAAAATTATTGTTTTATATCAAATTATTTATTGGTTGGAAAAACAAAGTATAGGATTAGAAATTTATCCAGCCAAGATAGAGATAAGAAATTCCCAAAAGAATACAAACAGGGGAATAAACTATATAATCGTATTTTGCAAATTTGGTATTTTTGATTTTTTTAAAGTAACCAACTAACTTAAAATCTCCGATTGCCCTTCCTAAAAAGATGAATGAGATCGAGAGGGAGAATATTGAGCTTGTCTTATTTGGATAAAAAATATTGCCAGAGGCCCAGAGTGCGACTATACCAAATCCAAAGAGTGCAAGCGCTACAAGTAAGGTTAATCCTCTACTTGGAACGAATGTAGGTTTGCCATTTGTTTCTGGAATGACTGTGACTGATGTCAATTTTCCACCGAATGCCCAGTAGATATGTAATGCGGATAAGAAGAATAGAATGGAAGCTGTGATTAAACCTAAGATCTTTTCCATCCGTATATTTCCGCGTAAAACTTTCAGTTTGTCCAGCAATCTTATACTTTGGTTTTGAGTAAGAAGGTTTTAATCTCCGAAAAAATATAAATATCCTATTTTAAATCCACGATCTATATTTGAATCTGTCCTTGTTTGTAACATCAAAGAAAATGTTAGATATCCGTTTTGGTTTGTAGGGTATTGTATCCCAGGAGCAATCACAAAATAATCCGAGTATGGTGTAATCGTATTTGATACAGTAGTTCTATGATTAAATTCTAAAAGTAAATTTGTTTTAGAAGGTAGACTATACGAAAGAGTTAGTCCTGAATATAAGAATCTTTTAAAACTCTCTTCTGCAGTTTCTTTTCCGGAGGAATTTGTTTCAGACTCAAAGTTTGCAGTTCCTTGGATTGAAAATGCACCGAATCTTTTTAATCCTCCAAAATAGGCTCGGATCAAAAATAGATCTGGATTGATATCTGCCTCTCTTGGTTGAGAAACAGATGGTCCGAAAAACTGAACTCCACCCCCGAATGATGCAAAATCTGTTTTTACATAATATTTTGCGCCTACTGCCCATCTATCCCAGCCACTCCAGATCTTTCTAGTAGTGGAATAATGATCTATATATCCGTAATTTGCAGTTACTGAAAATGAATCCGAAAGTTTCATTTCGCCTGATGCGGAGATCTTTCTATCTCTTTCATATCCGTCTTCCTGTCTGGGAGTTCTATCTGTAGCTGTTCCAGCAACATAAACTTTATTATATACTGCTAATTCCTGGTTCAGGTTTGGATGTACTGGCCTTTCTTCATTATCTGGGGTCGACAAAAGTGGAATTATAAAAACTGAATATGCGAAAACCAAGGCTATAAAACTTTTTCTTTTCATTTTTATTGCCTTATTCGTTCAGATATAGGATGGGAAAGAATGGTTGTAACTGTTCTCGGACTGCTTTAGAAAGAATATAATATCCGTTTTTGTTTGGATGATTTCCGTCCGTCAACATATCATCTTGGATCAATAGTTCTGTATCTATTCTTGGTACAAATGTGATCTTTTCTTTCATCTCTGCGGTGATCATTGCTACTGCAAGTGTTGGCCAAGGGAATTTAATATTCCAAAGATTTAAAGCGACTACATGTTCACATCTTGTTAGAAGTATTTGTATACTTTGGATCTGTCTGTTTATGGTCGCATCTACCTGACTTTGGGTTGGAGAATAATTCCCTAAGAAGTCGTTGATCCCTCCTTCATATAAACATGCGTTATAACGATTTGTATCATTTTGCACTGAGGTTAGGATCCTGTTAGTATCTATCCCAGGAAAAGCAAATTTGATTGTATTAAAATCGGAGAGTTGTTCTTCTGCAGGCCAGGAGGCTACAATGCTATCCCCATACATCGCCAAGGAAGGTTTTGCGAGATAGGAGATTAATTTTTCAGAATCGGAAGAAGGATTTTTATCGCAGTTGGTAAGCGAAAATATTAAGAGCAGAAGCAAGGCCTGGCTTAAGTTTATGAATAAGCTTTTCCAAAGGCCTTTCAGCTTCTGCATGAATACATTCTTTTTGAAAAGATTGTTTCCTTTAAACTAATTTTTTAGCAGCTCCGATCGCGGCTTCGTAGTTTGGTTCACTTGCGATCTCAGGAACTAATTCCACATATTGAACTGTGTCATTCTTATCTAAAACAAAAACTGCTCTCGCAGAAAGTCCTTGTAAACCTCCGTCAGCGATATGTGTTCCAAATGCTTTTGAAAAGGAGAAGTCCCTGAATTGAGAAAGTGTGACTAAATTCGGAGAATCTAATCCTTCCATAGTGCAAAAACGATTCATTGCAAACGGAAGATCTCCGGAGACAACTACAGTTACGATCCCATCTAACTTTGTTGCTCTTTCATGGAACTTTTTAGTTTCCATTGCGCACACAGATGTATCTAAACTTGGGACTGAAACTAAGATTTTTACTTTTCCGCTGTAATCTTTGAGAGACTTGGTGCTTAAGTCTTTTGCTGTTCCATGAAAGTCTGGAGCCTTTGCACCTACTTCTAATAATTTTCCTTCGAGTTGAACTGGGTTACCTTTAAGAGTGACGCTTGCCATTTTTATTTCCTTGGGGAGGAATCATACGTCGTGTATGGATTTGAGCAACGATAAAAAGTTCTTGCAAATTTTTATCAGTAAATCGTGAATATCTTAAGCGGTTTATCCGTCATTTTCTACGTAATGAATAAATTAGGTCTACAGTCTAACCAAACCCTTTGGGTCGTCCTCTGGATGGTGGTAGTGGTCACGCTACCCCGGTTAGGCTTTACGCCCTAAGGTTTTTTCGTAGGCAGCAATCTTCGAAAAGCCCCTCTCGGCGTAAAGCCGAGGGGGGCTTTTTTTATTTCTACACTATATTTGAGGCAAAAATGGAAACGATTACTGAAAAAAACAAGGCCTGGCTTAGAGAAGATACGGTTCCCCAGAACGGAGCCGAACTGATCGTTGCTTATTTAAAAAGGAGAAGGATCCATAACGTATATGGAATTCCTGGCGGTGCCAATTTGCCGTTATACGATGCTCTTCATAATAGTGGAATACGTCATATTCTCGCAAGACATGAACAGGGCGGCGGATTTATGGCTCAAGGAGAAGCGAGAGTCACCAAAAAACCTGCTGTTTGTCTAGCTTCTTCCGGCCCAGGAGTTACAAATTTAATCACCGCAGTTGCGGATGCAAAATCAGATTCTATACCGTTAGTCGCAATTACAGGCCAAGTGCCTCTATCATTGATTGGAACGGATGCTTTCCAAGAAATAGATACTTACGGATTGTCTTTACCTATTACTAAAAAAACTTATTTAGTTCGTTCCGTATCAGAACTCATTCGTGTTTTGCCGGAAGCATTTCAAATCGCAGAAGGACCAAGACCCGGCCCAGTTTGGATAGATGTTCCTAAGGATATACAGGCTTCTCCTATTTCGCTTTCTATGTCCCAGATTGAATCCATTTGGAGTTCTCAAGAAGAGAAAAATTCACCTAGGATCTTTATATCAGAAGCAGATAAACTTAGATTTTATACTCTATTAGAAAATTCTAAAAAACCTGTTTTGTACATAGGCGGAGGAGTAAAAGGATCTGGTGCAGAAGATCTGATCCTTCAATTGGCAGAAGCACAGGACATTCCTGTAGTTTGTACATTGATGGGTTTGGATTCTTTTTCGAAAAGCAATGAATTGTCTTTGGGAATGTTAGGAATGCACGGAGCTCCTTATACAAATCGATTATTATTTGAATCCGATCTTCTTTTAGCATTCGGAGTTCGTTTTGATGATAGGGCCACTGGAAAATTGGAAACATTCTGCCCAAATGCAAAAGTGATCCATGTGGACATCGATTATAAGGAAATTGGAAAGTTAAGAAGGCCAGATTTCGGATTCTGTTCAGACCTAAAATATTTTTTGGAGAATATGGGAGAATTTCCAATTCACAAAAGAGAAGAATGGAGAGAACAGATCCGTTCTTATAAAGAACTATATCCATTAAATTCTATTTCTACTCCCAAAGGTTTTTCACCTCAGGATATTATTTTGTCCGTTGCGGAATTTTTAGGGCCGAATGCAAGGATCAGTACGGATGTAGGCCAACACCAGATGTGGGTGGCTCAATATTATCCATTTCAGAAAAGCGGAACTTTCTTAACTTCTGGTGGATTGGGTACTATGGGTTTTGGGTTGCCTGCGGCAATTGGGGCTTCTCTTGCAGATCCTAATTCTAAGATCGTTTGTTTTTCTGGTGACGGCTCCATTTTGATGAATATCCAAGAATTGGATACTTTGAGTGAGTTACAATCGGATTTGAAAATTATAATATTCGATAATCGAAATCTGGGGTTGGTCCGCCAGCAGCAGAATTTGTTTTATGGAAGTAGATATAATGGAAGTTCTTATCCTTCTCATTCTAAGTTTTCTAAGATCGCAAATGCTTTTGGGATTTCCAGTTTAGATCTGGGAGAAGAAGGGAAAAATTTAGAAGATCTGGAAGCCTTCCTGAAAGAGAAGGGGCCAGGACTGATCGTTGTACCGATTGATCAGGATCTTCAAGTTCTTCCTATGGTTCCTCCTGGAAAAAGTAATTTGGAGATGCTCTTAGGTTGAAAAATTCCGTTTACAGGCTGTTCTTTCTTGTAAACGGGATCTCTTGGTGGCCCGCCCGGGCCTAATCATATCTACATATTCCTTTTTTCTAATGTATTGCTGAACCTATTCGGTTCGAAATTAAGGAGACTAGTATGTCCATAGAGATACAAAATATCAGAAAAGAAGCAAATGCCCTTTTCCCAAGACCAATCGCCCGATCTTTTCCGTTAAAGGAAGAAGGTGTATTAGAATATTTTCAAAAGTTAATGGAAGAAACTGATATTGCAGTTTTATTCGAAAGTTTAGGACCTGAATCGGATAATTCCAGATATAGTTTTATTTCGGCTTTCCCAAAGAGAGTCTTCAAAGCAAAGGGAGACAAATTGGAATGTGACGGAAAAGAGATCGGTAAAGGAAATCCATACCGATTGTTCTCAGAAATTTTTCCTCCTAGGAAATCTTTCTTAGAATATACAGAATCTGGTGGAGGAGGCCTTTACGGTTATCTTTCTTATGAGGCCGCAAATGATATGGAGCCAAGCCTTCTTCTAAAAGAACATTCTAAATTTCCTAAGTTCTATTTTGCTTGGATGGAAGATGGGATCCTCTTAGACAGAAGAACAGGAGAATCCAAATATTTTCATTACGGAACAGATCGATATAATTTGTTCGAGGAAATTTATAAAAAGAAAACTCCCGACAAAGGAAAATTTCAATCTGTTGATTTAGGTTTTTCTAAAACTAAAGAAGAACATAGATCTATGGTGAATGAAGTTTTGGAAGAGATCCGAAATGGAAATACATTCCAATGCCAAGTAGGATTCCGAAAAACTTTTTTAATTGGAGAAGGTGAGACCTCTTTAGCCAGAAAAAAAGGGGATTTCGAATTATACAAATCAGTTCGAAAGGTAAACCCTTCACCATTTATGTTCTTCATGAGTTTTCCTGGAGAAGTTCATCTAGGAGCAAGTCCTGAACTTTTATTTCGTTTGAAAGATGGGCTTGCTGAAAGTTTTCCATTAGCAGGCACCATTCGAAGAGGAATAAACGAAGAAGAAGATCAAAAAATTGCACTTCAACTTCTATCCGACCCTAAAGAGATCGCAGAGCATAATATGCTTGTGGATCTGCATCGGAACGATCTAGGAAGAGTTTCCAAATTTGGAACCGTAAAGGTAAGAGATTCTTTTGCTCTTAAAAGATTCAGTCATGTGCAACATCTTTCGACTGAAGTTTCCGGAATCTTAAGAGCAGGCCAGGATATGTTTTCTGGATTAGCTTCTTCTTTTCCGACTGGAACCTTAAGCGGTGCTCCAAAGATAGAATCGATGAAGATCATTCATAGGATAGAGAATGATCCGAGAGGACCGTATGGAGGAGCTGTAGGAAGATTCGGCTTTGATGGAAATTGTTCCTTCTGTATTCCGATCCGAAGTTATTTCAGAAAAGAAGAAGAAGCGGTAATTCGAGCTTCCGGAGGGATTGTAATGGATTCGGATCCAGACGCAGAATACGAAGAGATCGGCCATAAATTAGGAGCAGTTTTGAAAGCAATGGAGGCAGCTCAATGAAAGTATTACTCGTAGATCATCATGATTCTTTTTCTTATAATCTATTCCAATACCTAGGAGAAATTTTAGAAGAAGAGTTTCCCTATAGATTCAGATTGGATGTGATCCGCCAGAATGAAACGGATGTTTCCAAGATCGTCCGAGAAAAATACGATAGGATTTTGCTTTCTCCGGGTCCAGGAACTCCTGACGATCCTGAATATTTCGGATGTTCTATGGAAATTTTGAAACAATTAGGAGGAGAAGTCCCAATCTTAGGAGTTTGCCTTGGAATGCAGGGTATAGCTCATTTTGCGGGGGCAAATATTATAAAAGCAGAATATCCGATGCATGGAAAAATTTCAGAGATAAAAACAGATGGTAAAGGAGTGTTTCGAGATCTTCCTTCTGATCTAAAAGTTATGAGATATCATTCTTTGGTGGTTGATGAAAATTCTTTGGGAAAAGAATGGGAAAGGACTGCTTATGCAGGCTCAGAACTCATGGGAATTCGTAACCAAGAAAAAAGAATGGAAGGTGTTCAATTTCATCCTGAGTCCTTTGCGACCGAAGGTGGAAGAAAAATGCTTTCGAATTTTCTAATATAATATTAGGAAGCAAGGGAGGAAGGCAGGACTTTCAAAAATTCTTGTATCCTTTCTCCCAGATCTTCTTTCCGGAAAGGTTTCCCTAAATAATCGTCCATGCCAGCTTCTGCGCAAGCTCGTCTGTCTTCAGTGCTGTCATGGGCGGTGACTGCTATGATCCAAGGGACCTTTCTTGTACTAGGTTTTTTCTTTAGGATCCTTGCTACTTCTAATCCACTCAACTCAGGCATTTGAATATCTAAAAGAAGAAGGTCCACATCATTCTGCTCCCAATATGCTAAAACGTCTATCCCGTTGGAAACAACCGAGGAACTTAATCCTAATTTTTCCAACATCTTTTGGATCAATCTTTGGTTAACTGGATTGTCTTCTGCCACAAGGATTTTTAGATCACTATGTTCAGAGAAATCGAAATTGATCCGATTTTTGGATTCTGCTATTTTAACTTTTTCAGCGAGGTTGGCTTTAGGAAGGGTCATTTCTAAAACAAATTTAGAACCTTTGCCTGATTCACTTTCCACTGATATATTCCAATCCAATGCTTCGCAAACACGTTTGCAGATGGAAAGACCTAAACCTGTTCCTCCATATTTCCTAGATATAGAGATATCAGTTTGAGAGAATGCTTCGAATAATGTTGGGATCCTATGAGATTCTATTCCAATGCCTGTATCTTTAACACTCAAAGAGAGAGTTATATCGGCTTCGGTTTCTCGTTCTACACCTAACTCTACTGTGATCCCACCTTTTTCGGTGAATTTCAATGCATTCGAAACTAAATTAGAAAGAATTTGTCTGACCCGTATAGAATCAGATTTTACATCAATATTTTCTCTTGCAGGTGGAAGAATTGTTTTAAATGCCAATCCTTTTTTAAATGCTTTGTCTGAAGCTTCTTCCGCATATCTTTCTAGAAGAGAGATCATATCGAATTCTTTAAAACTGAAATGTAAGGAGCCTGATTCGGCTTTGCTAAAATCAATAACATCATTGATCAAACGGATCAGATGATCAGAACTTTCAGTTAATGAATCCAGATATTCTTTTTGAAGATCTGGATTATTCGTTTGATGTAATAGATCCACCATTCCTAAGATACCATGTACGGGAGTCCTAAGTTCATGATTCATATTAATAAAGAATTGTTCTTTAGCTTTTTGTAATTCTAGTGCAACAGACTGCAACTGGATCAATGCCTGAGATTTAGCATCTAATTCCATAAAAGAAACCACAGAATTTGCCAATGCTTCTAAGGCTTGGATTTCAGAGTCGGTTAATGTTTTAGGTTGAGAATCTAATACACATAATGTTCCTAAAACATAACCATCAGGAGTTCTTAGAGGGGCACCTGCATAAAATCTGATATTCGGATCGTTTACTACAAATGGATTTTGTCTAAATCTTGGATCTTTTTGAGCGTCTTCTACCACTAAGGTCTTGTTTTCATAAAGTGCGAATTGACAAAAGGACTCGCGCCTGGGAGTCTCCTTGTCCTTGATCCCCATTCTTGCCTTGAACCATTGTCTTTCTGAATCGATTAAAGATACTAAAGCCATCGGTGTCCCGCAAATTAGGGAGGCGGCTTTTATGATTCCGTCGTATTTTTCTTCAGGAGGTGTGTCTAGGATCCTATAACGTTTTAATGCTTGTACCCTTTCTTCTTCATTTTCGGGTAGAGGAGCGACGCTATAAGGAAGATTTTCCATAATGAAATGTTATATTATTTAAGACTAAAAAATAATGGGGGATATTCTCCTTTTTGAAAGTAAAAACACAAGGATTTAACTTCCTAATCATTATTTTCAGGTTTAATCATGTATCACCTGAAAATTACGAATTCCTAAGGTTTTGCCTTGAGAAAGGATTTCTTGCAGTTTTCGGATGTCTTTTCTTGTGTTTTCGAACACCCTGGAGAATATCCAGGACCGAAAAACTTTAGAAAATCCAGATAATTCCATCTGGCTTGTAAAAAGGATCTTAGTATCAGTATCGGAACCTTTCGGATCAGGATAAAAACAGAAGGTTTCAGTCTGATCTGAAAATCTACTTTTGATCCTCACTACTAATCTACTCGGATACTTGGATTCTAGAATTTGGTATTCGAACTTACATGCGAAAAACCAAAACTTAGTTTTCACTTGAAAACCAGGAGTACTTTCATTTTTCTTAAAGGAGAGAATATTTCCTGACCAGTCAGATAAACGTTCGAAATTAGAAACGTAATCGAACGCTCTGCTTAAAGAAATCGGCACAGTAAAAGCAATAGTAGTCGTCGCCATGGAAACTTCTCTCTTTCTTTAAAAAGAATTCCCTTAGGATCCTTTTTCGAGTCCAATGTAATATAGAGAGGAAATATGGGTTTTAGACGAATAACCGGAACAAGAATCGCCGAAAAAACTATCGAAGGTGGAGGATTTCCAGTCCGCAGACCATTCCCAGTTCCGCAATTTTCTTATTGGGACCCGTTTTTACTTTTGGATGAGATGGGGCCTGTCAATTACGAACCAGGCAAAGCTATAGGCGCTCCCGATCATCCTCATAGAGGTTTCGAGACAGTTACTTATCTTCTATCCGGCGAAATGGAACACAGAGATTCCTGGGGACATGCAGGAAAATTAAAAGAAGGTGGGATCCAATGGATGACTGCAGGTGCAGGCCTTGTGCATTCAGAACTTCCCTCCACCGATTTTCAGAATAGAGGCGGAAGAATGCATGGATTCCAGATCTGGGTTAATCTCCCAAGGGATAAAAAACTTATTTCCCCAAATTACCAGGAAATGGATTCCTCCGAGCTTCCTGTGGCAGAAAAAGACGGTGTTTGGGCAAAGGTGATCGCAGGAGATCTTTGGGGAACCAATGCAATCATCCAAACTCAGACTCCAATTGTATTTTTCCATTTGAAACTTTCTCCAGGTTCTTATGCAGAAGTGCCAGTGCCAAAAGATTATAATATTCTAGCATATCCATTCGTGGGAGCAGGTACTGTAATTGATACAGATGCTGAACACGATCTGGTAGAGGGTGAGACAGTATTTTACCAAGGCGGAGAAGGTAGTATAGGCCTTCGTGCTCCTGAAAATTTTGCCTGGGAAGTTTTGATCCTAGGGGGACAACCTTTGAACGAACCAGTGGCACGTTATGGCCCTTTTGTGATGAGCACTCCTCAAGAAATACAACAGGCCTTTGAGGACTATTCGGCAGGAAAAATGGGGACAATATAACTCTCCATTCATGGAAGAAGTCCAGACTAAAAAATTAGCAGTGATCGGCGGCGGTGCCGCCGGTTTTTTCGGAGCCATACAAACTAGAATTCTTTCGGAAGGAAGAATATCGGTACAACTGTACGAAAAATCCCCCAACGTACTTTCTAAAGTAAAAATTTCAGGGGGAGGAAGATGTAACGTCACTCATTCCTGTTTTGATCCAGAGGAATTATCTAAACGTTATCCAAGAGGGGAGAAGGAACTAAAAAGAGCCTTCGAGATATTCCAACCAAAGGATACGATCCGCTTTTTCGAATCTCGAGGAGTAAAATTAAAAGCAGAAACCGATGGCAGAATGTTCCCTGTCACAGATAATTCTGAAACCATCATCCATTGTTTATTGGAAGAAGCCAAAAAATCAGGAGTAAGGATCCAAACCAAAATTTCTATATTAGGAATTTATAAAAATGAGGATCCTAACGGCAAAAGATTCAGGATACAAACAGAAGAGGGAGAAGAATATTTCGATTCTGTTTTGGTAGCAAGTGGATCTTCTCGAAAGGTTTGGGGATGGTTGGAAAATATGGGACATTCTATAGAATCTCCCGTTCCTTCTTTATTCACATTTGAGATCTCAGATCCTTTATTAGATGGATTTCAGGGACTTACGGTCTCCGACGTAGAGATCATATTCAAAAACTCTAAACTAAAACAAAGAGGCCCCATTCTTTTTACACATTGGGGATTAAGTGGTCCTGCAGTCTTAAAACTATCCGCCTGGGCTGCTCGCGAATTATTCGATTCAGATTACAAAGCAGAATTACTTGTAGATTGGGTCCCTAATCATTCCAGACAAGAATTGAGAGAAATATTTTTAGAAAAGAAGAAGGATAGTCCTTCTAAAAAGCCAGGAAGTCGTTCCGAATTTGATCTTCCTTCCAGATTTTGGGAAAGAGTCTGGGAGAAGTCCTGCGGGGCCGAAAAAAGATGGTCCGAAATTTCTTCCAAAGAATTACACCAAGCAGAAGAGATCTTAAAAAGAACTGTTCTGAAAGTTTCTGGCAAGGGAGTTTTTAAAGATGAATTTGTGACCTGCGGTGGGGTTCGTCGTAAAGAAGTAGATTTTTCTAAAATGGAAAGCAGACTTCATTCGGGACTCTATTTTGCCGGAGAAGTTTTAGATATAGATGGTATCACAGGCGGATTTAATTTCCAAAATGCATGGACCACTTCTTATATCGCAGCAAAAGCTTTGGCTGCAACCTAATCCCAGGGTTCTGGATAAGAACTGAATCCTAAACGATTCCCATCAGGATCCTTAAAATATTTTGTGTAGTCAGTCTTCTCTATAAAAGAATTTCCAAATAAGGAATCTATCTTTTCTCTTTCTTCCTTTTTTGGTGCAGAGAAGATGAGTGCATGAGGTGCCTTAGGCTCTTCTTCTTTTTCGATCATGATACGAGTAACGCCTGCTAAAAACCAGGAAGATCTGAGTTTACCGTCCTGGTAAAAATGATCCTTTTCAAATGATAAGCCAGGTATATTTATATAAAACTTTTTTAATGTTTCCGGATCTTGTGTGGAAATTGCGATATGATGGATCATTCCATAATCACCAGATCAGAATATTCAGGATGTCTTTTTAGATAAGTTTGCACAAAGGAACAATTTGGGATGATCTTTTTTGTTTCTGCTCTTGCTGTTTTGAGGGCGGCTTCTGCGAGTTGGGAAGCGATCCCTTTTCCTCTAAAATCCGTAGGAACAAATGTATGATACAGATCCCAAACATGGGAACCGATCTCTCTATAAACCAAATGAGCTTCTCTTCCGTCTTGTAAAATCAGGAATTTTTTGCCGGCAATATCATGTTGGACTGAATTCATTGTGCCCTCTAAGAGTTCGACTCACTTTGGGAAGGTTTAGTGGAGCCAAAACAATGGAATTCGATTAAGTTTTAAAAATCAAGCAAACGGAAGTTCCGCCTGTGTTTTTCAGATCAAGCTCCGCCTTAAGTTGACTGCATAATGAGCGAATGATCATTAAACCTAAAGAAGAATCCTGGTCCTGTTTTTGAGAAGAAATTTGCCCAAACCATTCTTGTATGCCAGGCATTCCGACACCGTCGTCTCTAACTGTAAGATGGACCTTATTTTCTTTTACCTTTAATTGAACAAAAATATTCCCTTTTGCATCGCTTGGGAATGCATGTTTAAGAGAGTTAGAGATCAGCTCAGTAACAATTAATCCGCAAGGAATTGCCTTTTCCATAGAAAGCCGAATAGGATCCATATCTGCTTCGAAGCCGATCCGATTTCCAGATGGAAAATAAGAAGTAACCAAATGTCTTAAAAGAGAATCCAGATATGTTTTCATATCCACATTTGCAAATTTGTCCTGCTTGTATAGATGGTCGTGGATCATCGCCATTGCAGTGATCCTATTTTGAGCCTTAGATAAAATTTCAGAAGTAGCTGATTCAGTAGAATACATATTCTGTAAATTTAGCATTCCTGAAACGATCTGCAGATTGTTTTTAACCCTATGATGGATTTCATGAAGAAGTACTTCTTTCTCTCTTAAATTTTCTTCTAAGGTTCTTTCGATCTCTATCCTAGTGGCGATCTCTTTTTCCAGAGTACGTTTGGATCTATATATATGAGCTTTTCTTAATCTAAGATTTGTAAGATATTCGTGCCTTCTTTGTACACTTTCTTGTAATCCTCTCATAAGTATAGTTAGAGGAACGCATACGATCGTATTTGCGATAAAAAAGTTCAGACCGACAACATATAATCTTTCTGGAGCCATAGACCAAGGAAGGCTAAGATAAAATTGTGCTCTGGATGCTATAAAGACTGCTAACATATTTGCAAGAAGCCCAAATAAAGAAGGAGTGAGCCCGAATAGAACTCCTGCAAGAACTGGAAAAGGAAATAACCAAAGTAATCCTCCTCCTTCCGGTCCTACGAATATCAAAAGAGAGAGTCCTAAACAATAATTCATTGTTAGGATCAATGTGGCCTTGATCGAAAAATTGATTTTTTTAACAAGTAGAAGTAAGTAAACAAGCCCTAATGAAAATGAATCTATCCATAAAACTTCAGTTTTGCCTTCTGTCCATGCAAGGTATACGCTCGGGAAATATACTATGGTTCCGAGTATACTCATACTGAATAATATAGAAGTTAAGATGAGTTCTCTCCAATAGGAAAGTCCGGAGGAGACCGGAGCCTTTGGAGTTAGATATCCTTGGATCGATTTGAAAATCCGATCAAGTGGACCGAATTTCTTTCCCTTTTCCATAGTTGTTATGAATAGACTACTGGAATCTATCAAAACAATGATACTCTAGTTCGAATAAAAAGCAGAATGGAATTTTAATTGTTTCTATTTTCATAATGAATTATGTAAGATCCCGTTCTACCTTCTTTAAGTAATAGTCTGAAAAGAATTGAATACTAAATACTTGTGATTAGAATTTTATTTTTTCGGAAATCTGGATCGTTTTTTAAAACAATTTTTCGTCGTGGAAGTTGCACGTTATTCGAAAGATCTAGTCCTTCTTTGGATAAAAAAAAGAGGTCCGAAGACCTCTCTGAAGTTGGTAGTTAGGTATATATTCGTTTTAGTTTTTGGAGATTGCCCCATCCAAGGAAAGTTTTCCTCCTCCCTTGATCACCAATGCTAAGGAGATCGCTACCATCAATAGATGGAATTCGAATCCTTCTCCCTTTTGGCTTCCTGCCCAGTTCATAAAGAATCCGTGCTCTGCATGGGGAAGTATTGCTACTGTCATCGCGACTGCAATTCCTGCTGCGGCTACTCTTGTAAGAAGACCTGAAAGTAATCCGATAGGTCCTAAAAATTCAGCGATGAATAAAAGTATTACTAAGAAGCCTGGAAAGCCTGCTCCGGTTAAGAATGCATACGTTCCGGAGAATCCGTATCCACCGTACCAACCTAGTACCTTTTGTGCTCCATGTGGGAACATCACAACCGCAAGTGTTACCCTTAAAATTAAGGATGTTATATCCGAGTCCGTTTTGAGAATTTTCTGAATCACGCTCACCTCCTAAATGGTTCGTGTATATATAGTCTATTGGTTAATAGTTTAATATTAAAGTAATGGGCCGAAAAATCCGAAAAACATAGATCCCTCCTTTCATATTACGCGGATTTGAGTCCGACAGTCTTGCAGATCTGTCCTAAATTTTTGAGTTCTTCGTCGCTGAGGCAGGACATCTTGCCTTTCAACTGCTCTAAATAATCAGGGAAAGAAGTTCCGATGAGTTCCTTTCCTTTCTCGGTAAGATTGATGATAAAATAACGTCTGTCTTCTTCACTTCTGACTCTGAGTACTAGACTTCTTTTTTCTAAGTTGTCTATGATCTGTGTGATATTCCCTTCGCAGGAGAATATTTTTTGACCGATCTCTTTTTGGCACATTGGGCCCAGATGATAAAGAGTTTCTAAACATCCGAATTGGCCGCTAGTCAGATTGTACTGGTTAAGGAATTTTTCCTCCATTGTACGGATAGAATCCGCACAACGGCTCAATTTGATATAGGCATCGAGTACCTTTATATCTCTAGGCTTTCCTTTATAATGAGTGGCCATAATACTTTAAGATTGAACTATTAATGTATAGACCTCTCGAAAAGAAAAAAGTCAACAAAAAAAGAATCTAAACCAAAGTCTATTTAAGCACCTGTAGGATCCCAACAGGTCCTGAAATTCTCGTTCCAGGTTTCCATTTCCGCCAGATCTGATTCGCTCAGTTTAAAATCGAATACTTGTGAATTCTCTAGGATCCTTTCTTTTTTCACAGATTTTGGGATCACAACCAATCCTTTGTCGATTGCCCAACGGATCAGGATTTGAGCAGGAGTTTTTCCGTATTTTGCAGCAAGAGTCACAAGTTTTGGGTCTGAAATTTTTTGGCCATGGGCGAGGGGACTATAGGCTTCTAGGATTATATTATTCTTTTTGCAAATGTTTAGAAGTTCGTTTTGGTTTAAGAATGGATGGTATTCTACTTGGTTCACAGTTGGAACAATCTCTGCATATTCGAATAATTCCTGCAAATGAGGGATCGTATAGTTACTTACCCCGATCGCACGAACCAAACCTTCTTTATATGCTTTTTCTAGCTCTTTCCATGCCTGTTTTCTCGTTCCAGCTACAGGAAAATGGATCAGATATAAATCAATTGTGTCCAGTCCTAGGGTTTGTAAGGACTCATCCAAATACTTGCGTGGATTTCTTTGATCGCTATTCCATAGTTTTGTGGTGATGAATAATTCTTTTCTTGGGATGCCGCTCTTTTTGATTGCTTGGCCTACATCTGATTCATTTCCATAAATTTTAGCGGTGTCTATATGTCTGTATCCATACTCAAGTGCGTTCAGAACTGCATCTGTACATTCTTTTCCGGATCTTGTTTTCCAGACTCCTAAGCCAAAGACTGGCATCTCCACTCCGTTATTGAGTTGGATGGATTGATTTAAGACTAAATTTTGCATACTTGCTCTTAGACTCCTTTCTGTTTAAGTCGGATCCATTCTTCTACCAAAACAATATTGGTTTATTTTTTAGAAGAGGTCAAATCAGAGAATGTCAGGGACTCTTCTCTTAGGCCCAAAACGGACTCCAATACATTCTCTGCATATACTAGATCGCTATATCCTGGACCTTTGGGCAGCCAGGATCCCAAGGTTATAATTCCCAGAAGTTCCGCATCTCCGGGAAGTTGTTTCCCGGAAAGATTGACTCCTTGGACATTATACAAAAGATCCAGGAATGTCCTTTGTTTTGGTCCATTATAAGATTTTAATGCGACACAAAGTATCTGATTGTCCTGTTCCATACGTATCGTACGAACGTTTCGGATAGAAGAAAGAGGGAAACTTCTTTCCTTATATAATAAGCTACTTAAGATAGGGATCCTTGTAGAATAACGAAGTTTTAATTCGAGTGAATTTGCGATTACCTCTGTTTTTTTAAATAAAATAAAGACAGTCATTATAGTGGTAATCCCCAGAAAGAAAATAGAAAACGGGATCAGGAAGATTAGAAAGATCATATTTTCGAAGTTTCCAAAGAAAGAATTTACGACCGTGAACCATGCCCCATAAAATAATGCAGGGACCAACAGAGTGATAAAGGTTTTTCCTGCGGATTTAGGTTCTATAATCTCTATCTTGGTTCCCTGGTCTTTTGATTCCGTTTTAACCCAAGCGGAAGGTTCTATCTTTTTAGGATCTTGTTTATAAGGAATGTCTTTTGATTCTGGATTTGTGATCCTTAGATCTGATCTATCCAAAACAGGAAGAGGAAGTTTTGTTTTAAAAAATTCTAATCCTTGTTTGAGAGAATCTCCATCTCTAAAAGTTTCTAATAAAATACAACTTCCATCTTTGTATACCAAGTATAGGTCCCAATATTTCCAGGTACTGTTTGTGTTGATGCTAGTTCCAGAAGAAGTGGATCTTTCTGCTCTGAATAAGATCATATAAGAGATAAATTCAGAAAGCGGAAGTTCAACATCTGACTTATCTGTTTCTCTCAAAGAAAGTAGAGAAGTATTTGTTTGGATCTCAATCGTTTTAACTATATGAGAGGCTTTTCTGTAACTTCTCATAGTGATAATAAAAATAGTAACGAGTGAAATACAGAAAAAGAATCCGAATCCTGGAAATAGCTTATCTTCTCCAGTTAGTAACATTACTCCAAAAAATAAAGAGGCAATACTTCCAAATACACCAAAAGCCAAAATTCCGATAATGAATGTGCATCCACCAGAATAAGGGTTTTTAGTTTCCTTACGAATACTATCCGATGTAGAGATCCAAGAGTCCAAACTCATAATAAAAAGTCCTGAGAATAGAGAAGACTCTAGGAAAATCAATTTTAAAACGAATCCTTCTTGCATTTTGATTTGGATCGGATTCTTTGTTCGTCATGCAAATTAGTACCGCTATTTCTGATTTAGTATTGGCAATCTTTGCCGTATGGGCCGGTCTTTCCGTCCAGTCTTCCTCTCAAAAGAGTGTTTCTAAAAAAGGAGGAGCCTACGGTCTTTTTTTGATCGGGTTGGGTGCACTTCTTGGTGTTGTTTTCTTTTTAGGTGGAGATTGGATCAGCCCAATTTATAGACCTATCGTGCATATTGCAGGAGTGGTTGGAGTTCCTTGGATTGGGATCGCATTTTTTAATGCAGGTTTCGGAAAGATAGATGGCAAAACTTGGAATCTTCTTAGCTTAATTCTTTTGGTTTTAGCTATATTAAGTTATCTTTATCCTTTAGGTTTATATACAACATTGATCGGAGCAATTGCATTGATCGCTGTTATAGTAGTATGTATCCAAAAGTATAAAGGTTCTCATAAGACTGCTGCATTGTATGGGATTGCAGGTGCTCTACTTTTTATTCTGTCCGGACTTGTGATAGGAACTGTAGGAACAATCGCAGGATTTCCTAGAGTGGATCTATTCCATTATGGATTAGCTGCCGCTTCTTATTGTTTAGGATATTCTTTAAAAAGGATCGGATAATTCTAAAAGACGCCGCAGCAGTTGATAATACTGCGGCGTTCTCTTCTTCCCTTACTCTACGATCCTTTCTTCCGATTTTTCTAATACACGATTTTTTACAGGATTCGATTTCGGATAAATTTCTTCTGCTCCCGAATCGGATTGTTTTATGGATCTATGGGAAATCTCCGGAGTCAATTCTATGGAGATTGACCTGGCCGCTCCGCCGGCAGGTTTCGTAAAATTGGCCAATGTATCCCCACCTTTGATGATGGAATGATAAGGCTGATTTAGAACTGCGAATATTATATGTTTTGCATATGTTAACCCTGCTCTAGTTCTCGGAGGAGCCAATGGTTCCATCGGAATCCATCCGAAGGAAGGATGCCATACTTCCGCAATTTTATGATTTAACTCTACTTTTTCTCCTACGGGGAGCCAGTTCCAGGCCATTCTTGCCGGTATTCCAGCACTGCGTAATAATGAGATCTGAGCGTAACTATGTTCTGTGCAGGAGCCATGTCCGTTTTGTAGAACAGTAGGCGCCGGATCAAATCTACCATCCTGCTTATATACCATATTCTTGCGGATATATTTGTAAACCGCTTGGATATATTCTTCTATATTCGAGTTGGAAGATTTGAGTTCTTCTTTGATCCGAACGATTTCAGGATCGGATATCTTATAAACGGAGGTATCTTCCAGATATTGTTTCCATTCGTTCGGCACCTTCCAATCTTCCCAAGAAGTTTGGAAACTAGAAAGTCCTGAATCTATATTATATCTTGTTAATTTAGCTGAATATACTGTTTCTTCCCAGGTTTGTCCCGAACTTAAGGCAGGGATAGGAATGATCAATGTGCGGTTATTCTGTTTATCTTCGGTCAATTTTCCATTCGGATGGAATTTTTCCTCGCTTAATATTTGAGAAGAAGTTTCCTGAGGAGGAATGGCTACCGCGATCTCGGTTTCCGGCGAATTTTCCTTTGGGGTGATCTTTAAAACAAAACGTATCGTATCCTTACTCGGAGAAAATCTATAACTTAGATTTCCTTTTAATACAAGATTTTCCTCTTTCCCAGGATAATAATCATTCCCGATCCGTATTAAATTTTGATACACTTCGGATTCCGGACTGAGAACCACTAGATCGTTTTTGAAACAAGAGAGTCTTCCTGCTTCTTTAGATTCTAAATGCACTGTAAAACTGTTTTTGATCTTATTCAAAACAGGATCATAGGAATGTAGATTCGTTCCATCCTTGGAATACCAAAAGAATATTTCTTTTCCGGAACAATCGAATGTAAAAGAGACTTTAGGAAGAGGTAGATCCTTTTGTTCACTTTCAGATCCAGTTTCCTTATCATAAAAAATCAGTTTATTCTCTCTGATCTCAAAAAGTTTTCCCTGTGCAAAACCGATATTTCCCCAAGAAACATTTGTCTGGAAGAATGGGACCTTCTTCTTAATTTCTAAGGAACCGTTCTGCAATACTACGATCTCCTTTTTGAGTCGTACATAAATTTGCCCTTCTTCTTTATCGAATGCAAGACCTCTGACAGTTTCTTTTAGATCTAGTCGATTTGCGGTTCCGGTCTTAATATTTCTGATGAGCAAACCACCAGTGTTCTTTCCGTTTGTATCCGGAAAATTGGCGGGTAAATAAAGGTCTTCTCCGATCAGTAAACTTCCTTGGGAGGATTTGATCTTCTCCTCGGAAGCTAAAGGAGAAAGAGAAAATGTTTTCGGTTCTGCGGGCTCCCAGCTCATGGAAGAATAAGCGGATTCGGAAGCCAATTCCATAACGAATAAACAAGAGAATACGAGGATCGAAAAGAGGGGAATACGCAAAATATCCATCCGTCTTTGGACGGATTCTGTTCCAAAAATCAAACCGTTTTAAGCAGGGATCTGTTCAGATACCTGGGTCACCCAAGATGAATAATAGTTGGATAGAGTTCTAAGGAACATAAGATCCATATCATTCTCAGTTCCAATGGCGCGTAACGCGTTTGCATATTGTGTCCTGAAATCGGTTAGGGGTGCCGTTTCTTGGATATGATTTCTCATAGACTGAGCTTGTTCCGGGCCAAAACCGTATTCGGTAGACCATTTATCGATCAGGGTCCCACAATTGTACTTACGGGAAAGAAGGATCTGGGCCAGAATATTTCGGAACATATTCTCGATGGAAACAATGGTGATCTCTTTATGATTGATAGAGATCTCGGTGATGATCTCGTCCTTCTTATCGATCACTGCCTTAGAGGTTCCCATCTTATTGAAAAATTTAGAAAGATCGTTATAAGCTCTAAAATGTTTTAAGATCAGTTCTCTATCTTTTACATCCACAGTTCTTTGGTCTTCTGGGTGACTCATCTCTTGAAGGATAGATTCTATCACCTGAAACATGATATCGAATGTGAACTGAGTGGATTTACCTAATAAATATCTGATCTCGCTTTGAAATGCAGCATGCACAGAGGCAAAGAATGACTCTAACTTTTCTGGATTAAGTACAGTAGAAGTTTTGAATACAGAGATCATGTCTCGAACGAACTTGGCTCTGTCTAAGATTGGAAATTGTTCCGGGTGGTTGGAATGGGTACGGATGAAAGTCTCTTTAACTACTTTGACCGAACCTCCCCGAACTTCTTCACTTCGAAACAATACTCGATAAAGAAGAACTGAGATCTCTCGGGAAGTTTTTTTATCTTTCAGAGTTTTTAAGTCAGAAGCTTCGAGATTTTCTCTACTTCCTGCAGGCTTGCTCTGGATTTCTCCCATGAATGGTTATGCCGATATTCCCGAACGAATGTTAGGTCGATCTTGGTATGAAAAAGTTAATTGTAAAGCAGATTTGGTTGATGAGGTAGAAATCCCATTGATTTTTCAACTAAGCGTTCGAAAATCGAGCGAAATCTATGCAAAAAATTATCGGACCCGAAAATCAAGTACACTATGGAGTTTGGGATGGTCCGATCGAATTCAATCATCACGATTTTACTCTTCTGGATTTTTTTGGAAAAGAGATCAAAGGGCTTAAAAAGAAGTTCGCGTTCCATTCTTTCAATTATCTAGGGATCATGATGGAAGACTGCTTGGTCGGGATCGCGGCTGTAAGTCTTGGATATGCGTATAACGTATTTGCTTATCTGTATAAATTCGATCAGGGCAAAGTTTACGAATTCGATGTAAAAGGGCCCGACTTAGGTCTTGCGTTAAAATTCCCTGCTAATCCGGATGAATACGAGATCTCTTTCAAAAAGGGAAAATCCTTCCTGGATATCCGAAAGTCTCACTCCGAAGGTAAACTTCTACTTGATGCAAACTTTGGAAATAAATTGGAAATTTCAGGCGAATTTCCATATTCTCTACTCACTCATAATCCACTTAGAGTCCTGAATCCTTCTGAACCAAGTCGATGGACATTTACTGAAAAATGTTCCCCTTTGATTCCTGATCGTATTAGCGTAAAATATGAGCAGAAGGAATTGGTCAGAGATCCTTCCAGAGCCACTATGGTCTATGATTGGTCAGGTGGTTATTTGAGAAGGGAAACAAATTGGTACTGGGCTGCGTTCTCTTCTGTTCTTCCAGATAGGACAAAGATAGGGGCTAATTTTGCCGCTCTAGTAAACGAAAGTTTTTTCCCTGAGAATGCTTACTGGATCGATTCTGAAAGACAGAGAGTCAGTAGATGTATATTCGATTTTTCTCATAAAGATCCTTATAAACCTTGGAGACTTTGGGACGAAGATGGACGTATCCGTTTAGAATTCGAACCAAAGGGAGAAAGAAGAGAAAAAGTAAATCTGATCTGGACTAAATTATACTTCAGGCAATTTGTAGGAAAATTTTCAGGAAGTTTCAGGCCGGAAAAGGGAAAGGAAGTCCAGATCAAAGATGTCTGGGGTTTCACAGAATTTCATAGATCTCTTTGGTAGTATTCACAACTTGAAATCTGAAAATCCAATTCGTATCTTATCTATAGATCTTTTGAGAGGCCTGACTGTGGCGGGGATGATCCTGGTGAATAACCCTGGTACTTGGTCCAATATGTATTGGCCTCTCAAACATGCAAAATGGGATGGATGTACTCCGACTGATTTGGTGTTTCCTTTTTTTCTTTTTGTTGTAGGCGCCTCTATTCCTTACTCAGTATCCAATGGAATACAAGAATTTCCTAAAATACTAAAACGTGCTGCTATTCTGATCTTTCTCGGATTGTTTTTGAATTTTTTTGGAGAATGGAGTTTTTCCAATCTTAGATTTCCTGGAGTCCTGCAAAGAATAGGATTCGCATACTTTTTCGGAGCGATTGTATATCGTGAGAGAAATCTAAAATTTAGGATCTTTCTATTTATATCTTTGCTGATTTCATATTGGTATTTGCAGGAATTTGTTTCCCCTCCTGGGGCTTTAGAACCAAGCATGAAAGAAGGAAAAGATTGGGGAGCTTGGTTAGACAGAGAAGTTTTCGGCCAAGCACATTTATGGAAATTCGGAAAGGTCTGGGATCCAGAAGGACTTTTGACTTCTTTTACAGCTATAGGATCAGTTTTCTGTGGGATTTTTGCGGGAGAATTTATAAAAGTCTCTTTGGGCGAGAAAGAGTCTCTTCTTTCTATTTCAGGCAAGGTCGCGTTAAGTGCTTTTGTTGTATTACTTGTGGGCGGAGTTTGGGGAATTTATTATCCGATCAATAAAAGTTTATGGACCGGGACTTACTCCCTTTGGACTGCAGGTTGGGCCTTGCTTGTTATTTCCCTGTTTTTAATTTTAGAAAAATTTGATAGATTCGAGTTTAAGGCTCTACAAAGTTTTCTTCTTCCTTTTGGAAAGAATGCTTTGCTTGTGTTTTTCGGCTCAGGGATTTTTGCCAGAAGTTTAAATATAATCATGGTCTCTTCTCCGGAAGGGAAAAAGATCCCTTTGAAAAATCTGATCTATCTAGAATATTATAAAAGCTGGATAGATTCTCCGGAGTTGAGTTCCTTTTTATATTCTATAACTGTGTTGGCCTTATGGTTTTTGATCCTTTTCTTTTTAGATAAAAAAAGACTCTACTGGAAAATTTAAGAACCGATCAGATGTTTTACCGCGGCGAGAAGGTCCTCGTCGTTAAAAGGTTTGATCATCCATCCTTTTGCTCCAGCATCCTTTCCTTGTGATTTCATGGCATCGCTGGATTCAGTAGTTAAGATAAGTATTTTCATACTTTTTCCTTTTTCAGTTCTTAAAACCTCTTTAGTGAGTTCTATTCCTGTCCTGCCTGGCATATTCACATCGAAGATACCTATATCGAAAGGACCTTCCGATTCTATTTTAGTAAGAGCTTCATCAGGGCCAGCGGCCTTGCATACGGAATAACCTTCTTCCGTAAGAGTGAAATCTAAAAGTTTTAAAACCGTGGGAGCGTCATCTACGCAGAGTATTTTAGTCATTTTATTCCTTACCTTTGTTAATTATAACTGTTTGCTGTTCCGAAACATAGTTCGGAAATTTTCTCAGGGATATTGTCGAGAGAGATCTGTTCTTTTACTGCACCCATCTCATATGCTTCTCTAGGCATTCCGTAAACTACAGATGTAGATTCATCTTGCCCGAATGTCAGTGCACCTTTTTCAGAAAGTGCTTTGAGTCCTTTTGCTCCGTCTTTTCCCATTCCAGTAAGAAGAAATGCAGCGCAAAAAGAAGCTAATGGGGATTTTGAAATTGAATGAAATAGTACGTCTACGGAAGGTCTATGGCCTGTGACCTTCTCTCTTTTATGTATTCGAATATTATAATATGGAGGTTCTCCGAGTTCCATATGATGATCTCCTCTGGCAACATATACGTTTCCTTTAGAGATAGTTTGGCCTTCTATTGCCTCTTGGATCTTTAAAGGGGAAACAGAATCCAATCTTTCTGCGAACATTCCCGTGAAATATTCAGGCATATGTTGAACGATTAGAATAGGAGGAAGTTCTCCGGAAAGATTTCTAAGTAAATATTCAATCGCTTGGGTTCCACCTGTAGAAGCTCCGATCGCGATCAATTTGATCTTAGAAATTGCAGAACTACTTTGGTTTTTTGTTTGAGAAGTTTTTTGGTTTCGATTTAGTACATCTGATACATTTGTTTTAGCGCAAGCTCGGATCTTATTTTTAAGTTCCAGCATCATTCTGAGGAAATCCTCTTCACTTCCGTCAGCCTTTTGAACGAAGTCCAAGGCTCCAGCTTGCAAGGAATCTAATGTTACTTTTGCACCTGCTTCTGTGAATGAGCTTAACATAATAACCGGAATAGGGAATTTAGGCATTAGCCATTGTAAAAATTCTATCCCGCTGATATCAGGCATTTCTACATCTAAGGTGATTACATCCGGCTTTGCTTTTAGAATTTCTTTCATCGCTTCAGTTGCCGTAGAAGATCCAACAACTGTGAATCTAGGATCCTCTTGCAATTGGGAAGCGATTATCTCACGGACAATCCGGTTATCGTCTATGATATACACACTTATCATTCTAACTTAAGCCAATTTTTCCAAACTTAGATTTGAGTTTTCGCCGGTGGATGTTGCAGCCGTGGTTCCGTGGAATTTTTCGAACAGGAATTTAGTATCCAGTATCAAGCTGACTCTTCCGTTACCTAAGATCGTAAATCCATTTACACCTTGGGCTTTTTGTATAGAAGAGGAGAGTGGTTTGATCACAATATTCTGATTTCCTAATACTTCGTCCACGAGTATCCCTAAAAATCTGTCCTCATTCTCAAGAATGATCAAGACAGGGTTCTTACTTTTGTATTCCAGCTTTTCCCTGAGACCGAGTAGATCATTGATCCGTATCACAGGTATATAGATCCCTCTTAAGTCCAAGACCTCTTGGTCCTTATAAGGATGGATCAATTTCTGGTCTTTTAGACTCACCAATTCACTAATTTCTATCGTAGGAAGAGTTAGATAAGTTCCTCCCACTTCGAAAACGGTTCCTTCAATAATCCCTAAAGTAAGTGGAATTCTTAAAATGAATGTGGTGCCTTCTCCTTTTTTGGAACGCACCTCTACCTTACCGTTCAACTTTTTGATATTTTGCAGAACGATATCCATTCCGACACCTCTGCCTGAAATATCAGTGAGCTTTTCTGCAGTAGAAAATCCTGGAGTGAATATGAGTTGGAACACTTCCTTATCACTCATTTCTTCAGGATTTCCTTTTAGGATGCCTTTTTCTCTGGCTTTATTGATGATCTTTTCTCGATCCAATCCTCTTCCGTCATCCGCTACTAGGATCCAAACTTCATTTGCGGATTGTCTTGCTTGTAAGCGGATAACTCCTTTATCTTTTTTGCCAAGTTCGGCTCTTTCTTCAGGAGTTTCTAAACCATGATCAATAGAATTCCTTAATAAATGGATGATCGGATCTTGGATGATCTCAACTACGGATTTATCAACTTCCGTATCTTCTCCGCCAATCTTGAAATCTAATTTTTTCTGGGAACGTTTTTGTAAGTCTCTTACCAACCGGTTCATCTTTTGGAAGGTAGAAGATAGAGGTACCATTCTCATGGATAAAGTAACTTCTTGTAGATCTCTTACGATCTTATGAAGATGTCTTGCTGCAGAACGGAAACCTTCTAATCTTAATCCTTCTAATTCAGGATGATGGATTACATTGGACTCTGCTATTACCAATTCTCCCATGAAGTCCATGAGTTGATCCAGTTTATCCGTGGTAATACGAATATCTTTCTTCTTCTCCACAACTTGGACTTCTTGTATAATTGGGTTAGCTTCTGAAGAAGTAGCCAGAATTTTTTCTACAACTGCAGGTTTAGTCTCTTCTTCGAAAAATCCAAATCCTTTAGGAGTTGATGGAGCCGAAGCAGCTTCTTCAAAAAAGCCGAATTTGTTCTCCGGAGCTTTTTTCTCTTTTTCAGAACCTTTGGAAATTCTATCCAATTGTTCTTTAAGTTTATTTCGAATCACTTCAGTTTCTTGTTCGAAACCGGAATCAGTTCTTTCTTCTTCCACTCGATCGAATATCCTGCGGAGAAGGTCCAGAGTTTCCATTAGATCGTCACTGAAATCGAACTCAGTAACTTTATCTTGATTTCTTAATATATCTAGAAGTGTTTCGCCAAGATGAGTGATCTTGACAACTGTTTCCAATTTTAATAAACCGGAAGAGCCCTTAAGAGTATGGAAAAAGCGAAAAGCTTTGTTTAAAGTTTCTGGATTCCCTTGACCTACTGTTTCAATCTCCTCTTCTAATGCCAGAAGAGAAGTTTCTGCGGAGTCGATCAGGTCTCGGGCTTCCGAAACGAATTCCGAAAGAAGATGTTCTCGATCCATATTTTATACTTTGATTTCGCCGGAGTTTTCTTCTGAGCCGGAAGAAGTTTCGGATTGGCTAGTTGCCTCAGATTCTTCTTCTATTAGCGGAAGGAAATTTTTTCCATTGGAATTCTTTTTAGGATCTTTCTTTGCGTTCCCGAATTGAGAAGCCGCATGTTTTAGATCGAAATGAGGAGTGTGAAAATGAGACTTGATCGGTTGATTTGTAAGAGAAGGTCCTCTATCCTGCTTTTTGGATTTCCCTTTGGAAGCAGTTAATACTTCTTCTCTGATCTTGATCAGAGTTCCCATTACTTCCAAAAGAGTTTCTGCTTGTTCGTTCAACTCTTTCGCAGTAGAGGCTAACTCTTCGGATGCAGCTGCATTTTCTTGAGTAGCTTGGTCCAATTGAACCATCGCAGTATTGATTTGAGTGATACCTCTTGCTTGTTCATCAGAAGAAACAGAAATTTCTTGGATTAACTTCGCAGTGTTTTCTATACTTGGAACGATCTCTTCTATTAGTTTTCCTGCATCTTCTGCGCGTTCTACTGAATCTTTAGAAAGTCCATTGATCTCTTGGGCCGCAATCTGGCTTCTTTCTGCGAGCTTTCTAACTTCGTCCGCTACTACTGCGAATCCTTTTCCATGTTTACCGGCTCTCGCAGCTTCGATCGCAGCATTTAACGCCAGTAAGTTGGTTTGATAAGCGATCTCTTCTATAATATTAACTTTGCCTGAGATCTTTTTCATCGCATTTAAGGTTTCCAGAACGGATTTTCTTCCCTTACTTGCATCTCTTGAAGAAGATTCTGCCATAGAGTTTGTCTCTTTTGCATTATGTGAATTCTGCTCTATCGTAGAAGACATTTCCTCTACTGCTGCGGTGGTCTCTTCTAAACTGGCCGCTTGTTCGTTAGAGGATTGGCTTAAAGAGAATGCAGTTGCAGATACTTGAGCTGCCGCAGAAGAAACTGAACCTACTACTTCTAATGCAGTACTTAGAGCCTTATTGACTGAAATGGTGATCCAAGCTGCGCAACCTACGGCAATCAAAGAAGAAAGGATAGGGATTAAGATCATCAAGAAAGTGGTTTCTGCATACAACTCATCCGTGTTTTTATTTGCGTCATCCAATTCTTTTTGAGCACGATCGATCATCTGGTTTAGGAAACCTTCCATCTTGTCCAAATGAGCTCTCAATTGTTTTTGCGAGATCTCTCTTGCTTCTACGTTTTTGTTGATGTAGGCAAGATCTAAAACTTTTTTCAAAGTAGCTCTATAATCTTTCTCTACTATTTTTAATTCGTCCATATTCCTTTTACCCGCTTCTTGGAGAAGTGGATAAACATCTGTTTCCAATTGAGGTAAAAGTGATAAATTCGTTTCCGTTTCACCGATATACCTTTTCATATCCTCTTCTTCGGTGGAAAGGATCGTGTTTTTTTCCGCTCGGGTAACCTTGAGTATTGCGGTTCTCATTGCCAAAAGCATGGTCGACTTTTTGGCGGAAACATTGACTGCTTTAGTAACTACTGCATTAAAAGTATTTAAACGATATATTGCAAATCCTGCTACGAAGATCAACAGAACGACTACGGTTGAGAATCCTATGGTTAATTTGGCTTTGACGCTCATTCTTCTATCCTTTATTTATTATAAATTTCTTTTGTTTCTTTAATTGGTTAGGCTGGAGTTCCACTTTCTGGAAGTTTTTCGTGTAGGACTTCCAACTCGTCGTCTCTCAGTAGTTTACGCACATCGAGTAGGATTTTAACTGAATTTTCTACTTTTCCGAAGGAGGCGATAAAACGATTAGCTTCTCCGTCTCCCATCTTTGGAGCGGGTTCTGTGTTTTCGGAAGGAATACTTACTACTTCGCGGACGGTGTCTACGATTAGTCCGAGACTTTCTCCTTCTATATTTAAGATAATTACGCAGGTTTTTTCTGTATAAGGAATGGATTCCATATGGAATCTTAGCCTAACATCGATTAGTGGGACTACTTTGCCTCGAAGGTTGGTCACTCCTTTGATAAAGGCAGGCATATCCGGGACTTCCGTGATCGGTTGCATCCCTATGATCTCGATGATGTATTTGATCTCTAACCCGTATTCTCTATCGGCGAGTGAGAATACTAAAAACTTATTCTCTAGTGTATCCTCATCATCCGTTTCATCTTCTTCTAATAGAAGATCTATTTCGTTTTCTGCCATATTTATCCTCGATATTCTTTATCGAGTAGTCTCTATACCCGAAAAGAATTTGTTTTATGTGTCTCGAATTCAACATAGCCCGTCGATTTTAACACAAAGATCGAGAGCAGACATACTAAAATAATTTATTTAAAAAGATTCTTAGAACCTTAAATTATGTCAGATTATTAACAAAACCTTTGGATCTTTCTTTTATGTATAATGAAAGAATCCGAAGTTCGTTCTTTCTAAACCGATCTTTTACATTCGCACCTTTGTAAAAACTGAGTCGGCAAGATGTTCGATGGATAAAAAAATAATCCTAATATATTTCTATTCTTTTTTGATTCCTGACTTCCAAATTTTTGATAAGACGAAGTTAATGTAGAAAAAACAAAATACTCTTTAAGTTCTTATGGAATTATTTCAAACTTATTTAATAAAAATAGATATAAAGGATTACCCTTTACTATTCTGGAAACATCTTTGTGATCGCATGTTCAAGGTAGTACACGATCCACTTTAGTATTTCAAGAAAACGTAAATAGATTTCGTGAAATTTCTTTTGGAATTTTTAGAAAAATATAATTTCACTTTCTTCTGAAAGAAGCGTTGTTACATTAGGTCGATTCTTAGAGTCGTATTAGAGTATACTGAGCGCGGGCGGATTGTTTGGAATCAAATAGAGTTATTGAAGAAGAGGAAAAAATACCGTCGGTGTTTGTTAATGTAGGAGAATGTTTATTTTCCCAAACTCCAGTCGCTATGAAAACCCTTCTAGGTTCCTGTGTGTCAGTATGTCTATTCGATCCATTCAATAGATTCGGCGGGATGAATCATATACTTCTCCCCGGAAAAGCAGGTGTCGATGATTCCGGAAGATTCGGGATCAACGCTATGGAATTATTGATCAATGAATTTGTGAAGAAGGGAATTCCAAGAAGCCGTTTGCAAGCAAAGATCATTGGTGGCGGAAAGGTTTTAAGATTAGGCTCTAAAAGTGTTCCGATTGGCGAAAGGAACGTAGAGTTCGTGAAAGAATTTTTAAGATCAGAAGAAATTTCTGTTTCCGGAGAAGAAACCGGAGGCCAATATTATAGAAATCTACGCTTTTTCACTCATACTTTTGAAGTGTTTGTAAAACGTGTACAGATCGATCTAGAGAAAAACATGATCGAGAAAAACGAAGCGGCTTATTTGGACAAAATACGGGAGAATATGCGGAAAAAAACGCCGACTACTTTCTTTTGATTTCGAACAAAATCTTAGAAGGTTCAGAAATTATTATCGGTGCCGCTTAGGAGAAAAGATTGAATTCCCTCGTACGCATTTTACTTTCACCCGCTATTCTCACCGAAGAAAACGGTAAAATTATAGAATCCAATGATACTTTTGCGAAATTGATCGGCAAGGAGTTGGATGCTACTTTTGATTATCTAGATTGGATCCATCCAGTAGATAGGGAACACGAAGCTTCCTTATGGGCGAAGGATCCTAGCCTCAATCATTATGAAATGGTAAAACGTCTGAAAAACACAGACGAGATCTATTTAGCCTATCATACCGTCACCTCCAGAACAACAGATGGGAATTTATTAACTCTATTCCTGCCTATGGAGAGTAAACTTCCTTCAGACTTTAAGAATATTTCTATTCATCCGACCGGAGAAAGTGTTAAAAAAGCTGAGATAGAAATTTATCGCAGGGCCTTGGAGATATTTGATTGGAAACAATCTCTTAAGGATCGATATTCTTCCACCGCTTGGATGGATTCTGCAATCAAACAGATCAATATCACTTTGATGCAAGGAACAGGCGTAGGAAGTTTGATGAGTGTTCTTTCTATGATACTTTCCAAAGCTAAGAAAAAAGAAGGCGCGGAATTCGTAGAAATTCGCTCTAATCTTTTTGATCTTTTACAAGACGGGGTGGCGAGCGCCTCTCGGTTTACTCAATTTTTATCTTCTGCCCAGGCACTCTTTGAAGAGAGCGAAACTCCTGAGGAGATCGGAACTGTTGCTGAGTTTGTGGATGTATTGAGAGAAGTAATAGATGATATTACTCCTTCTGTTCTTCTCAAAGATCAAAAGATCCTAGTATCAGATAATTTGCATATTCTTTCTAATCGTTTGAGATTTAAGAAACCTTGGATCTCTACTATTGCAAAAGAAGTTTTGATTAACGCATTAAAGTATTCACCTGACAAATCCAGTGTCCTAATTCTTGTTCTTCGGATTGGGGATGAACTACAATTTAAAGTGATCAATGATCCTCCTTTTTCAGGTTATATACAAGACTTTCATGAGGATCTTGTATTTGAGCCTTTTTATAGAGGGGTCAAATTTATGGACGAACGTTTCGATCAAGAACAGTTCGGAATGGGACTAGGACTTCCTGTAGTTAAAAAGTTAGTGGAACTACAGAATGGAAAAGTGCATCTTCAGACAATGAACCTGAATCTGGATGATACCAGAAAAGAAGGGATCTGTCTTACGATGCGTTTTCCAGTCATAGAGTAGAAGATAACCTTCTAAACTTTTTGGGAAATGGGTAGATCCATTTCCATTAGTACCATTGTTTCTTCTTCTTCATCTAAAAAGCTTGTTACATTGAATGTGGCAATTTTCCCTTCATGGTTCGATACTATTTTTTCCACCAAGGGTAAACCCAGTCCATAATCCAAAGTAGGAATGTCCTCATGCACATATTTAGTCAACCTTGCAAATGGTTGGAATACAAACTCTGATTCTTCATTCGGAATACCTTTTTTACTTCCACCTTCGATCTTGGGAGAATTTAAAACAGAGATCAAAAGTTTTCTTTTTTTCAGAGTGAATAATACATAGATCGTTGTCTCCGCTTCCGAAAATTTGATCGCATTCAGAAGTAGTTCTTCGACTGCTTTTTTAAAACTTTCTTCGTGGATACCTACGGCTGCTCTGGAACTTACATACTTATCTTCGCAGATCTTAATGTGAAGCTTTTTGAATCTCGCAAGTTCGTATACGTTCTGTATTTCTTTCTTGAATAGATTGTGTATCTGGGAAATTGAATATTCTTCCTTAATTTGGGCGTTATGGATGAAATAATCCATTTCGTTGAAAATTTCTATGATCCTATTTGCAGTTTCCGCGTTTGATACCAATAGATCTATCAGAGTTGCTGGTACTTCGTAATGATTCCCATTCTGCTTAGCTTTTTTGCGTATCAGGCCTATTGCAGATACTAATGCCCCAAAACCAGAACCCTGGCTTAAGGAAGTTCTAATATTCGAGATCAGATACGCACTTTTTGTTTGTAGATCTTTTCGGATCAGATCTTTACGAAATGAATTCCAATCCAAGTCTCCTTGGATCTTGTTAAATCTTTCCGTTTCCAGATTATCTTGGAGAAGATCCAACTCCCAGTTTTCCTTAATATGCCTGAGAGTCTCTTTAATCTCTTTGGGAGAAGTTTCGTTAATGTCAATACAGTCATATGCGCCTAAACGTACCGCTTTGACTATAGCTTTAGTATCTGGGTTATCCAAACCTAAGATAAAAGAAGGGGATCTTTTTGACTTAGAAAACATTCGGGCTAATGTTTCGAATTGAGAAACATCTAATTCGGAGTAAACGATCCCGAAGTCTCTATCAATTTTTAGATTTTCCAATACAGGAAAATGAAAAACTGTAAGACCTACTTCTTCACAAATTTTGGTAATCAGTTCCGTTCTTTCGGGATCAGTCCCAACTAACAAAATATTTTTTTTAGTCCGGCTTTCCGATTGCCGAACATCCTTTTTTTCTATTCCAGCGTTCGTCATAGACGCGCTCCATCCAAAAGCATTCCCGAATATTCGGAAAAATCTATGTAATATATTTTTAATGAGCCATAAATCTAGAGTAACGCAGGAAATTGAAATATTAAATTTTGTGACTTTTGTATACTAAGATGGTAGAAGTGAAAAAAATTTTTTTCAAAATTATGAATATCGGATATTACAAAATAATATATCAAGAAATCTCAATATAATAACACTTTTGGAGTATATTATAATTTACGACTAAACAGAACGTGTTATTTTATTTTAAGAATTGGAGAAGGTGTATAAAAATAAAAAACGCCGTTTTCCTAGAAGAAAAACGGCGTTAGATAACGTAAAAAACTAGAAATTAAATTTTTTCGATTACGGTTGCGATTCCCATTCCCCCGCCTATGCAGAGAGTAATGAGTGCGTAACGTTTATTTCTTCTTTCTAATTCGTCTAATGCGGTCCCGAGAAGAATAGCTCCAGTTGCTCCCAGAGGGTGTCCTAAAGCAATTGCTCCGCCGTTTACATTGATCTTTTCTAAAGGGATACCAAGAGTTTTTTGGGTATATAATACAACGGAAGCGAATGCCTCATTGATTTCCCAAAGATCGATATCTTCTACTTTTAGTCCTGCCATTTGGAGCGCTTTTTTGGAAGCGGAAACAGGTCCAGTCAACATGATAGTTGGGTCTTCTCCTGTAGCTACAGTAGATAGGATTTTTGCTCTTGGTTTTAGTCCGTATTTTTTGACACCTTCGTCATTAGCGATCAGAACGGAAGCAGCTCCATCCACGATTCCGGAAGAGTTTCCGAGTGTGTGGATATGATTGATCTTTCCTACATCAGGATAAGATCTTAGGGCGATCGCATCTAATTCTCTTTCTCCAACTGTTTTGAAAACTGCACCTAAGCCTGAAAGGAATGCGTAGTCAGATTCGATACGAGGGTTTTCGTCAGTATCCACTACTGTTCCATCTTCTAACTTAACAGGAATGATGGATTTTTTAAATGCGCCGTCTTTGATTGCTTTGTCAGCTTTGAGCTGAGAAGATTCTGCGAATTTATCCGCTTCTTCTCTACTGATATTATACTTGGTTGCGATCAGGTCCGCAGAAATTCCTTGAGGAACAAGATTATAATGTTTTTGTATATTAGGATTTCCTATATTAAAATCCCTGTCTCCAAGATCCGCTCCCATTTTTACACGGCTCATGGATTCAATTCCGCCACCTAAACCTACAGCCATAGCTCCTGACTGAACGTGGTTTGCGATATTATTCACTGCTTGTAATCCGGATCCGCAGAAACGGTTTACAGTATATCCTGGAACCGCATTTGGCCATTGTGCCGCCATGACCGCATAACGGGCGATACATGCAGCTTGGTCATCTACTTGTGAAACACAACCTAAGACAACTTCTTCTACGATTTCAGGATTTAATCCATTTCTTTCTTGGATTGCTTTTAGAGTAGAAGCAGAAAGTTCTTGTGGGTGAACAGAGGCAAGTGTTCCTCTTTTTTTACCTTTCCCTCTTGGGGTGCGAACCGCATCGATAACGTATGCGTTGGACATAGTATTTCTCCTATAACGAAAGCCGTTCGGTTATTCTTGAACTTATGTTCAAAAACGAAATATGCTTCCGGCTTGAGTTTAGAAGAAAGGGGGGAAAAGCAAGCTACTTCTTTTTATCCGAATATAACTTTATCGAATACTCTGAAGTACCAACAGTCTCCTTTTAAATTTTCATAAAATCCGTTATGGCCTCCATACTTTTGGATAAATATCTTAAGTTTGGAATTTTTGGGGATCTCGTTAAATTCATCAGGACGTATGATTGGATCGTCTGCAGATGTAACTATTGTCAGATCTACTTTGAGTTTTTCAAAATCCTTTGGACCCAATGTATAAGAATTAAAATAATCATCAGAGTTTTTAAACTCTGCAGAAGATGCTACAATCCTATCAGTCATTTCCATAACTGTTTTTCCTTTCATGATATTCTGATAAGGATGTAGATCCGGAAAATGTACATTCTTCTTAGCTAAGGATTGTCTCCATTTGTCTAAGAAATATTTTCCTATAATCAGTTTAGAATCCATCATTTCAGTCGCAGACTTTGGATGAAGAGGGGGACTAACAGCAATACAATGTTTTAAATTCGGAATACTTTGTTTGTTTCTGGAGTGTTCTCTGGCGACTCTGATCGTAAAATTACCACCCATAGAAAATCCGCCCAGATATACAGGAAGTTTATGTCCGAATTCTTTTGCGACCTTACGGACAGCTTCGTATGTTTCGCGTATTAAACTTCCATTAAATGGTTCTGGATTTAAATGATGAGTGTTACCATGATCTCTTAAGTTCAATCTAAAAATAGAAATTCCCTTATCATAAAATCTTCTGGAAGTTCTTTGGATATAATTGGAATCCATACTTCCTTCCCAGCCATGTATAAGAACGAGCAGAGCCTTATTTTGTGGAGCCTTGGAGTAATGGCCTAATAAACGAACTCCTTTGCCTGCATCTATAACAACGGGAGAAGCGGCTTTGTCCATAGGATGATCCGGAGTATTCTGCCTCATTAAAGAAGCTAAAACTGTTTGTACAAAAGGATGTCTGAGATGAAAAGGAGGTTTGAAGGGACGAAGAGTCTCCATGCCGGCAATTTTCCGGATCAGGTTTTGTTAGACAAGCATTCGTCAGAGAAAATCGGTAAGAACTTTATACAATTGTTTTGGTTGGAATGGTTTGCCGATAAAACCTTCTATCCCATGTTGAACGCATTTTTCATATGCTTCTGAGAAAGAACTAGCAGTGACTGCAACGATAGGAGTTTTTGCATTAAAAGAATTTAAAGCATGTATCGCGTCCGCTGTATGATAACCATCCATCTCAGGCATTTGTAGATCTAATAGGATTAGATCGTATTTCTTTTCATTTGTATCTAAAAGTTTTAATGCTTCTCTGCCACTTAAAGCAGAGTCGGATTGTATTCCTGTTTTGCTCAAATGTTTTGCGAGAATCTTCACATTGATCTCGTTATCATCTACAATAAGCACAGCACTAGAAGAGAATGTAGGAACTGTTTCCGACTGGATTCGTGCTGGATTAAGAGATGTTTCTGTTTCCATTTTTAAAGGAAGAATGACAGAAAATTCTGAACCGAGGCCAGGTTCAGAATGTAAACGGATATCTCCTTTCATTCTGGAAATCAATCTTTTGACTATATAAAGTCCAAGCCCCACACCTTTGTATTTGCGAGTATCTGCCAGATCTTCTTGGTGAAATGCATCAAAGATCCTTTGTCTGGCTTCTTCCTTAATTCCTATACCTGTGTCTTTTACTTTGAATAGAATAGAATCGGCTCCTTCTAAATCTAAAGAAAGTGTGACTGAACCTTTGTCTGTAAACTTGATCGAGTTTGTGATCAGGTTCAATAATACCTGTTCAATCCTAGTTCTATCCCCAATGATAACTTTTGGGAATTTTTCGGATATGAGTATCTTAAATTCTATATTCTTCTCTAAAGCTTTAGGTTCTACTAATATACGAATAAAATCTATGAACGTTTTGATCTCGAAAGGTTCTTCCTTGATCTCCATTTTTGCGGCATCCAAGGTGATAATTTGTAGTAGATCGTCGATCAGCCTGGAAAGAATTTCAGTGGAATCCGAAAGATCTTTTAGATATTCCTTTTGTTCCGGATTCATTTCGGAACTTGCGAGAAGGGTTGCCATTCCAAATATTCCGTTTAAAGGAGTTCTCATTTCATGAGAGATCATTCCTAAAAATTCGGACTTGGCTTTGTCTGCTTGTTCTGCCTTTTCTTTTGCTTTTTCTAAAGCAAGCTCAGATTGTTTTGCAGCGGAAATGTCAGTATGAGTTCCTACAATACGTGTAGGTTCCCCGTTTTCGTCTTCGATGATCAAAGCTCTGGAACGAATGAACATATATTCTCCAGATTTTGTTTTAAATCTTAAAACCTTATCGAATCTTGGTGTTCCTTCTTCCTGATGTCTTTTGAATGCAGAAAGTGCAATTCTCAAATCTTTAGGATGTACTAATTTTCTCCATACCTGAGGATCATCTGAGGGAATCTCTTGGTCAGTAAAGCCGAGCATTGTTTTCCATCTTTCAGATAGAAAAAGTTGTTTTGTCTTAATATTATAATCCCAGTATCCATCGTTGGATGCGAGATAAGTGAATTCCAATTGCTCTTTTTGTATTCTGAGTTGATTCTCTACATTTCTAATTTCTGTAATATTCTTATTACTGATAAGAAGTCCTTCATACACTCTGCTGATCTGAAGTAAATAAAACCCAGGGGTTCCTTGAGCGTCCTTGATCTCATATTCTTTTTTCTCAGCTTGCTGGGTTAGGTATACGGTCTTATAAAGATCGAAAGTGCCTAATTCCAGGTTTTGAGGAAATAGATTGCATAAGTTCCTACCGATCGCGACCTCTTTGGGCATTCCTATCTCCGCTTCGGCCGCCGGATTTAAATCCTTATATAAGAAATCCGTAATGGATCCTTTATCATCAAAAATAGGTTCCAGATAATAAACTGCATCCTCATTCCTATAGGCGGCTTCTCTAAAAATGTCCTTTTCTTTTATTTCTTGGTGTAGATCTTTTGCGATGGAAATGATCCAATCATCCTGAGGGCAAAGCATAGTAGTGTCAAAATACTTTCCTGTGAGAACTGATTGACGGATCCCTCTCCATTCGGATCCCGCCTTGCAAATGGAATTCATGAAAGTGGCAATTTCAGGTTTAATGTCAGGGACATCGGGTCTTAACTCCGTGAAATTTTTTCCCGTAATCGATAACTTCTCCATTTGTAAAAGTTTAGCGCCTTGGTCATTACAGTATTGGAGTTTTATATTTTCGAGTTTCCCTTTCTCGTCCCTTAGAAGTTCGTTCACGTATATGGCAGTCCCATCTGAATGTTCAAAAAACTTAATGAATGTAAGAATGTCTGCCGGGATCTGATTCATCTTCGTACTAAGGACTTTAACATCAATATAGGACGGAGAAGATCCGGAAAAGGCCCCGGAATTTCCGAGAGAAGGTAGTAAATCCTACATGAGAAAGCCCATGTTTAGTATCTGAAAGGAACGGGTTGAAAAGGATTTTTTGGGGAGAGGAAGAAGTAAAATTTTCGGGTTATGAAACTTCTCCCTCTTGTCTGGAACTTAAAAATTCATTATCAGATTTTTCAGGGGCAAATTTCCAAATTTCCGACCCTGAAGGATAGTTTTCTAATCTTTCTGGATCGTTTTGCCTGGATTCCAGCTTTCTGCATAGGTCTTGGAATGGGTGACGAAGGGAAGAAGCTCCACGTATGCTCATGTCCAGATTCTCTTATAATGAGACTCAATATCAATAAAATCTTTTAATTTTGAAAATTTTTCTGTTGACATAGGAAACAATAAAAAGAGATTTTGTTTCCTATGGGTGGAAACAAAATATACTATAAATGTTTCCCGTTGGATGTTATGAAACACAAACAGAATGAAGCAACCTTTCGCAGCGTATTCTACTTAGGCATTTTCCTAAGTGCTCTTTCTATCTCGGGAGAAAATCGAGATGATTTGGAGAAAGAAGGAGTTTGGACAACTACTTCTCTTATCCGTTATTCTTTAGAGAATTCAGTTCAGGCAAAGATGAGCCGACTGGATTTAGAAAACTCTGAATATGATTGGGAGAAGGAAAACGGTAAATATAATTTTATCGGGACCTTAACCGCTAATACTCAAAAGACGAATAACTTACCTTTACCTCAATATACTTTGCAAGGTAGAGAGATCACAAGTAATACACTCTCAGCAGGCTTATCAAAAGTTTTTAATACAGGAACTACTGCGAGTTTAACAGTTTCCGACAACCGTTATGAAACCGATGCGGGGAAAAGACCGGAACAACAAGGAACAATCGCACAACAATTCGCTCAGCCAAGCCTTCACTTTGCAAATCTTGGTTTCACTCTGAAGCAAGAATTATTGAAAAATATTTTCGGATACCAGCAAAGAAGATCTTTGGAGATCAGTAGGAGAAGTTCCGCAGTCCGAAGATTGGATGCGATGAACACTCTTTCCAGGTCAGTGGTCCAGTCTCTATTATCTTTTTGGAATTTATCCTTAGCTGACGAAAATCTCAGAACCGCAGAGCTTCTAGTCAAAAGTGTTAAGAATGTAAAAGATATTACTACTTCTAAAGTGCGTATGGGAGTTGCAGAAGATTACGAGTCCGGACAATGGAACGCTCTTTTGATCTCTGCTGAAAATCAACATAGACAAGCTAAATTAGAGAAGGATAGAGTTCGGAGAGATTTACTTGTTTCTCTCGGAAAAGATCCGGAAACCAAAGTAAACTTTGCTTTAGTTTTGGATGATTCTCTTCCTTCTTTAGGTCCAGAAGATTCAGAAACGGAAGAAGCCTTCAAACATAGATACGATTTCAAGAGTCTTGCATTACAAAAACAGAATGCGGGAGCCGCTTTAGAAATCGCTAAAAATGGATTATTACCTTCTCTTTATGTGAGTGGGACTTACAATTCTCGCGAATATGATCGCAATTTTCCTCAGAGTTTCGACGGGATCGGAAGCGGAAGATTTACCCAGAATTCCGCAGAAATCAAAATGGATTACCCTCTCGGTAACGATACTGCAAGAGCGGAATTTAGGAATTCACAAACACAAAGTAGAAAGCTGGATCTTCTTTTGGAACAAACAAAAGAGCAGGTCAAAACTGACGTAAGACAGGGGTTGCAAAAGATCAACACTACTTACGAGATCCTAGAAGAATCTAAAAAAAATCTCTCTCAAGCGGAGAAGTTTTACTCGGGCATTCTGCCCAGATACAGATACGGAAGAGCCACATCCGTAAATGTTAAGAACGCATTAGACCTGGTAGCTCAGGCTAGATACGGACTAATGCAGGCGAAAGTGAATTATAACTCGGCGCTAGTACAATACGAGCTCTCTAAAGGAACTCTATTCCGCAAATATGGAATGGATGCCGAAGAAGTTCTGAACCAAAATACCGGAGACCAAAAATGAATTTTGCAGAGCTATCGATCAAACGACCGATATTTATTACCTGTACGGTTCTCATCATTCTTGTTTCGGGATATCTTTCCCTGAACAAGTTGGGTGTAGACCTTTTTCCTAACGTAACCATTCCGGTAGTCACAGTGACTGTGCCTTATCCAGGAGCGGCTCCTAACGAGATCGAAACTCTGATCGCAAAACCAGTGGAAGATGAACTTTCTACTATTTCCGGGGTGAAAAGGATCCGCTCTACTTGTAGTGAAGGATCTGGAACGATCATCCTTGAGTTTACCTTAGAGACCGACGTAAAATACGCGGAACAACAGGTGAGAGATAAGGTCTCTGCGGTAAAACCTAAACTACCAAATGATATCAAAGAACCTATCATCAGAAGGATAGACCCTGCGGATCAGCCAATCATCATTCTTGCATTGAATGCAAACTTGAGTGAAGCACAGATCTACGATATCGCTAACGAAGAGATCAAACAAAATCTTTTAACCGCTAAGGATGTGGGAAATATTACCATCTACGGTGGACGTAAAAGAGAGATCCATGTCGCTTTAGATCGCCAAAAATTAAAACAACATATGATCCCTGCTTCCGTGGTTTCCAATCGTTTGGCTTCCGGTGGAACAAATATCCCTGCAGGTAAAGTGAGTAAGGCGGATTCTGAGTTAGTATATAGAACTATTAATGAATTCAAATCTCCTCAAGAGATCAGAGACACTCCAATTTCCTTATTCGGGAACGAAGTTCCGGTTAGGATCGGACAATTGGGAGAAGTGGTAGATACGTTAGAGGATGAAAGTACTCGCGCGTACTTTAACGGTAAGAAGGCTGTCTTCTTATTAGTATTTAAACAATCAGGTTCGAATACTGTTGCGGTTGCCCAAGAAGTTAAGAAAAGAATTGAAGAACTAAATAAGGAACTTGCAAGAAGAGAAGGTGGCGCTGTCCTTTCTATCGCAAATGATAACTCCATTCAGATTGATGATAATATCTATGATGTAAAAGAAACAATCATCATTGGTATCGCCCTTACCATTGTAGTGGTGCTTTTATTCTTAGGAAGTGTAAGATCTACTATCATCACAGGGCTTGCATTGCCTAACTCACTTTTAGGTGCATTCATCTTGATGGCGGTTGCAGGATTTACTGTAAACGTAATGACACTTCTTGCTTTAAGCTTGGCCGTTGGACTTCTAATAGATGACGCGATCGTGGTTCGTGAGAATATTTTCCGACATAGGGAAATGGGTAAAACTGCAAGAGAAGCTTCTACAGAAGGAACTAAAGAGGTAACATTAGCAGTAATCGCGACTACAATGACTGTGATCGCAGTGTTCTTACCGATCGCATTCGTGAGCGGGGTAGTAGGACAGTTCTTAAGAGAATTCGGACTAACAGTTTGTTTTGCTCTTTTGATCTCTCTTTATGATGCACTTACAATTGCTCCAATGTTATCCGCTTATTTTGGCGGAAAAATTTCAGGATCACATGCACAAGCAGGTCATGGACATTCTTCACAGGAATTCTTAAGTGTTCCGACAGAAGGAAAGAAAAAAAAGAAGAATGGTGCAACGACCACTTTAGAAGAAATTGCATTCTCCAAGATAAGAGCACAAGAGGCTCCGAAAGGAATTGTTTCAAGAGTTTTCTCCGCTGTGTTCGAACTCTTGAAGTTTGTATTCGGAGTTTTAGGAAGAATTCTTTCTCCTGTAGAGAAGGCGTTGGATTCCGTCTTATCCGGATTTAACGTATTCCAAACTTGGTTAGAAAATATTTATGCGAGCGTTTTGAAATTCACCTTAAAACGTCCAGTGTTCATATTGAGCAGTGCGGTTTTGATCTTTGTCGCTAGCTTAATGCTGACCAAGTATATTCCGAAAACCTTCTTACCTGCTCAGGACCAAGGAAAATTCCAAGTCACCTTGGATATGCCTCCTGGTACTTCCGTACATAAAATGGCGGAGATCGCACAAGAAGCGTATAAAGAGATCTCATCTCATAAAGAAGTTAAATTGGTAGCTATGTTCAATACGAACAGGACTGCGACTATGTTCGTGGAAATGATCCCAGCGAAAGAAAGAAATATGAACACTTCTCAGTTCAAAGACCTTCTTCGTAAACAATTGGAATCATTCTCTTACGCAAATCCTATCGTAAAAGATGTGGATAACGTAGGTGGAGGACAAAGACCTTTCACCTTGGTTGTTAGCGGACAGAACGGAAAAGTTGTAGAAGAATATTCTAGAAAACTTTTCGAAAAATTAAGAGAATCTAAAGCACTTCTGGATGTGGATACAAGTTACAGAGCTGGTGCTCCAGAATTCAGAGTAGTACCGGATCGCCAAAGAGAAGTTCTACTTGGAATTCCTGGAACCGTGATCGGAACAGAATTAAGAACCTTGGTAGAAGGAACTACTCCTGCAGTTTATCGTGAGAATGGAGTAGAATACGATATTCGTGTTCGATTGAAAGAAGGACAGAGAGATTTGAAGGACAACTTCTATAATTCTTTTGTTCCTAATTTTAATAACATGATGATCCCTATCCAAAACGTTGCAAAGGCAGAAGAAACGACAGGTCTTGCAACTATTAACCGTATGAACAGAAACCAATCCGTTGAAATTTATGCCGACGTAAATCCGGATGGACCAGGTATGGGTGGGGCAATGGAAGAAGTTTCAAAACTTACACAAACAGAATTGCCTCTTCCTCCAGGAGTTCGTATCGGATATACAGGACAGGCTGAGAACTTTAAGGAGATGGGAACTTCTCTTGGAATTGCTATGGGACTTGGGGTGTTATTCATCTACATGGTTCTTGCTTCCTTGTATGAAAGTTTTATCACACCTATTGCGATCATGTTGGTTCTTCCTCTTGCGCTTTGTGGAGCGTTTATCGCTCTATTCTTAACCCAAAAGTCTTTGGATATATTCTCCATGATAGGGCTAATCATGCTCATCGGGGTGGCTACCAAGAACTCGATCTTACTCGTGGACTTCACGAACCAGCTCATACAAAGAGGTGTGGAAATGAAAGAAGCGATCATAGAGGCGGGAAGAGAACGTCTACGTCCGATCCTAATGACATCATTCGCTTTGATTGCAGGTATGGCTCCAATTGCGATTGGATTAAACGAAGCTTCCAAACAAAGGACAAGTATGGGTGTTGCGATCATAGGAGGATTGATCTCTTCTACCGTACTTACGTTAGTAGTGGTTCCGGCAGCATTCTCTTATATAGAGAAGTTGAACAATCTGGTCCGTAGAAATTCTCCGGATCCGGATGCCCGATAAATATCATGGACTTCGCCGAGAAAAAAAATAGGCTCCGAGTTTTACTTGGGGCTTCTCGGGTTTTTCAACGCAAAGGTTATGCGAAAACTAGAATGGAGGACCTTGTAGAAGAGTCCAAAATCGGAAAAAAAGTCTTATACGAATATTATTCGAACAAAGAAGAAGTTTTAAAAGCGGCTGCCGAATATAGGCAAACCAAGGCGGCCTTTAAACTTAAAAGAATTCGAAACAATCAGGCTCTGGACTTTTCTAAACGATTCGTAAAGATGAGAAAGGAGCTACTGGACGTTTGTAGACCCAGCCATTTTGCATTATGGAAGGAATTGCAGGATCAAATTCCAGAAATATGGAGAATGGTGAAGGCGAAAAGGGTCCAATTAATAGATACTGAAATTGCAAGCTTCTTGGAAGAGGGGAAAAAATTAGGAGAATTCAGAGCGGACTTGAGGCCCGACTTGTTCATCATGGCATTAATCGCGTGTTCAGATGCGATTTACAAGTGGGAACAAAACCCGACCGAGCGTCGGGCCAATATATCCGAACTGGACAATATTTTTCTTTATGGCATAATACGCAGAGGAAAGGAGACGTTAAAATCGTCTTGAGATTGAAAAATCGTTTCCTAAGCGGAAGGGGGATAATAAAGTGCACAGCGCCGTGGAACAAGAACTAACCCAAGAGAAGGACGAGGTCCGTGAGAGAATATTCGAAAAATCGTTTGAACTATTTTTGCGATACGGTTTTGCGAAAACTCGAATGGAAGAGATCGCACGAACTCTTAGGATAAGTCGTAAAACACTTTATAAACACTTCGCCAACAAACATGAATTGTTAAAAGAAGTGATGACTGATAAACATCTCAGAATTCACGGACGTATCGAAGGTATCTTCCAAGACCCAGACAAATCCATTAAAGAAAAGATCCAATCAATGAGAGGTTGCCTCTCTTCCGAAATCCCCCACGGAATGAACGAATTTCTAAGAGAGATCCGTGACCAAGCACCTGATATTTGGAAACAAATCCAGTCTCTAAAAGAAAAAAATATAAATAGAACTATGAGAAAGATGATCGAGACCGGGATCAAGAACGGCGAAATTCGTTCTGATGTGAATCCTGATATCGTACTTCTGATCCACTCAGCAGCTTCCGAAGCGATGTTCGATCCAAACTTCTTAGCACAGACTCCGTATTCTATCCGAGATCTAGTCCAAGAGTTAGATAATATTATCTTTTATGGGATCGTAAAAAGAGACGATATCTAAAATTAGGAAAACTTTTCTATTTTGATCGTATTCTTTTTTTTTACAGGATGGATCTTATCTTCAGCTACCCTATTTTTTCTTTTTAGAAAACTTAAAGGTCCAGGAAGAATAGGAACTGTCCTTTTATCCGTAATTACTCCTTTACTCTCGATAGGTATCATTTCCTTTCTACTTACTATGCTTGGCATATATAGCATAGAAAAGATCGTTCTTTCTTTATTTATACTTTCTATTCTTTTTGTTATTTGTTCATTTTCTTTTAGAAAAGTAGAACTTTGTAAATCAATCCGACTCGAAATCAGAAAACCTGAAATTATATTTTTAGCTCTGTTCTCTTTGCTTACTTTGTATCTATACGCGGGATTTCCTACCTGGTATTTAGACGGAGGAAGAGACCAAGGACAATACACTATATTCGGAGTAGCGATTTCCAAGACTGGAGGTTTAAATTTAGAAGTGCCTGATTCGAAATTGATCAGAGAAATATTTGATGATTCAGTAATGGTAGATTATCAATCTATTGCTTCCGAATTTAATTTAGGGCTTTCTAACTCTGAGACTTATCGTTCTCCGCGATTTTTCCATATATTGCCCGCATATTTGGCCATTGGTTATGATCTGTTTGGAATAGACGGACTTCTCAGGGTCAATGCAGTTTTTGGATTTTTTTCAGTATTCTTTTTATACTTAGTGATCAGGAGGATGTCGGATCCTCTTTCCGCATCTTTGATCTCTGTTATGTATGTGTTGAACTCTTCTCAGCTTTGGAATGTAAGATCTGCATTATCCGAGGCGATTTCTCAATTTTTAATAATATTCACTGCATATCTGATCCAAATATTTTTTAAAAGAAAAAGTCCTGTCCCTATGTTCTGTATTGGACTGATATTTGGGATCAGTTCTTTTACTAGAATAGATAGCTACGTATATTTGCCTGCTTTAGTACTGTATTCCGGATTTCTGCTAATTTTTTTTGAAAAGTATTTCAAAAATTCTTTATACTTTATCTCTGCATTCCTTCTGACGAGTGTATTGTCATTTGTTTATGCATTTGTTTATTCGAAAGTATATATTTATCATTTATGGGAGCACAAATTCTTACAAATTGTAGGGATTGCTTGGGCAGTCTCTCTGACCATTCTTTTGCTGGAAATTGTAGTTTGGAAGAAGGGCCGCTATAAACTTGAATGGATCAGGAATTTTATTGAGAAGAATAAAGGAATATTAAGAATTTCTGTATTATCATCTATAGTTCTAAGCGGTCTACTTGTCTATTTTGTGAGGCCAATGTTCTTATCAAATATACCTGAACTGGCGGCGACAAAATATCTTACCTTTCATTCTTTATCGGTCTTTTTCTGGTACGTTCCTTTTTGGTTGTTTGTGTTTTTGATTTTCACATTTGATCTATTCGTTTTCAGAAAAAAAAATGTGAGTTCTTCCTTTGTATTTTTTATAGGAATGTTCTTATTGGCGGTTTATTTAGTAAGCCCCAGTATCGCACCCGATCATTTTTGGGCCTCCAGAAGATGGATGCTTTTTTCAATTCCTTTTGCAATTTTAGGATCGCTCATCGGGATCAGAAATATTCCAAATCTAAAACAGAGTTTGAAAACCATGTTATTGATAGTCCTTGCTGGCGCAGGGATTGTTTATACTGTTTGGAGATCTAAACTTATACTTTTCCAAACCATGATGGAAGGATATGAGAATGGATATGAAACATTTGCAAATTCTACTCCTTCCGAAAATGCATTTTACTTTACTACCAAGAGACAGATTGCTAGTCCTCTGAGATATATTTATGGAAAGAATATATACTTAATCAATGACTCTGAAGAATTTTTACAAAAAGTTCCGAAATTGCTCTCTTTAGGTAAGAATGTATATATGATCCAAAATGGGGCTTTATCAGGAGCGGATCCTTTTATTAAATTTACTCATATAGCTGATCTTATCCTGAAGGGAAATTTTCCTGCAGAATCCATCCAGAGATACCCTGAGTTCTTATATCATAAAAACTTAAATTTACAAACCTACGAGTTGAAAATTTCTCAAACAAAAGTATTACCCGAGCCGATCCAATTTGATTGGATACCTGCGAACGGGGGATTTTTTTCCAGGATGGGGGAAATAAATTCAGACGGGACCATTTCCGCGACAAGACACCAAGGCCCTTTGGTTTATGGGCCTTTACTTACCTTGCCTAAAGGAAAATATAAGGTAGAATTCTTTGGCGAAAATTTCGATCATGCTAGGTTTGATATAGCGTACAACGGAGGATCTTCACTTTTATCTCAGGAAGAAAAAGGAGAAGATCCGAACTCCAAAACTTTGATATTCGAAATTACAAATCCAGTCATAGACGATGTCGAATTCAGAGTATTTGTAGAAGGCAAGTCCGGAGTTCAGATTCGCAGAATTAAAGTAACCAAAAACTCAGTTATTCCGTAGTAATTTTCGATCCGACGCATCGATACTTCTTAATTTTCCCAATTCGGTTTTGATCTCATCTATAGACAATTCTCCTCCTCCTGAACTTTCGGAGATTGATTTCAAAATAGGCTGCAATTTAGAAGCTTCTTCTTTAGAAACTGATACGCCAGACTGCATTAGGATTTCATAAATTGCAGATTTACCCGATTGGCTTGTAAAGGCGATCCGATCTCCTTCTGGTCTTCCAATCAGATTTGCATCGAAGGCGCGATAAGCTCCCTTCTTCATGTCTTTTGTTTTAGAAACTCCGTCTTGGTGGATCCCGCTTCTATGAGCGACTACATCATCTCCAATCAAAGGAGCCTTTTCCGGGATTGGAACTCCTGACATACGAGAAACAATTCTGGAAGTTTCATAGATTGTCTGAAGATCCAAATCTACTTTAACACCACAATTATGAAGAGCGATTGCAACTTCGTAAGTGTTTGTATTCCCGGCTCTTTCTCCCAAGCCGTTTAATGCGGTTTCCAATTGAGTGGCTCCTGCGAAAAAACTCTCCACAGTGGTGGCGGTTGCCATTCCCAAATCGTTATGGGTATGTACTGAAATTTTACTTCCTTGAGGTAATGACTCTGCAACTTTTCGGACCATTGCAACAAACAAGTATGGTCTGTATCTTTCTACTGTGTTTGGAAGATTTACAACATCTGCTCCTGCATCCAAAGCGGCTTGAAATGCTTCCACTGCAAAATCCATATTCTCTAAAGAATCACCAAAATGTTCTCCAGAGAATTGAACTTCTCCGTAATTTCCTGCCAATTTTCGTGCGTAAGAAACGGATCGTATTATATTTTCTTTAACTTCTTTTTCAGAAATTCCCAATACATTTCTGATCGTAAAATCGCTGATTGGATAAACTATATGAATCCTTGGATGAGGTGCTTTTCGGATCGCTTCCCAGGAAAGATCTATCTCCTTCTCTACAGCTCTGGAAAGACTGGAGATCGCAACATTCTCCGGAGCTAAAGAGGAAAGGTAAGAGCATGCTTCGAAGTCTTGTTTGCTCGCAGAAGCAAATCCAACTTCTATCCCTTGCACTCCTAATTTTACAAGTCTCTTAAATATGATCTCTTTTTCTTCCAGATTCCAAGGTTTGCGTAATGCTTGGTTGCCATCTCTTAATGTAACATCCATGAAGAATGGAGATACAGGTGGAGTTTTCAAACCCTGGCCGGGTAAGATCATTTCTTGGATAGAAGGATATTGTGTTGCTATATCTAAGTCAGGTTTTTGTTCCATTGGGCACTCTCTTTTTCCGGCCTCAAGCGAGAGATTTTGCCGGGAATAGCCCTAAAACAAAAAACCCGCTCAGAGGCGGGTTTTTGCACACGCAAGTTTCCGTCCTCTCAACTCCAAAGAAGGAGTAAGAGGAGACCGAGCATATTAGCTTGGAAGAAATTTTGCGTCATACTTACTTTTAGACTCGGCAAATTGGAAAAGGAAGTCAAGTAAAAAAGAAAAAAAACTGTATCGCTGTCGCTCGTTATTGATCTTCTTCTTTTTTCAGGAAACTCCAGATACCGCCCTGCTCGAATTGTTTCTCTTCCAATAATTGTTTAAGTTGAAGATATTCTTTTTTGACTTGGTCTGGTATCCCTACGATCTCTAACTTACGGAAAGTTTCTCTGGCTTCTTCAAAACGATTTGTTCTTACATAACAAATCGCTAATGCATATAAAGTAGGGGAATCGGCAAGCTCCGATTCAGGTAGATCTTTGAGTAAATCTAATGCACGATCAAATTTAGAAGCGCCCGTATAAACTGCGGCTAAATTCTTTTTGGCGAATACATCATTATCATCTAATTCCAATGCTTTGGAAAGATGGAATTCCGCTTTAGGTTTGTCCTTCTTACGAGCAAATAATACTCCAAGTCCTACCCAGGCCTGAACATGTCCAGGTTCCAAACGAATACATTCTTGCAGCGCGGATTCTGCAGGGGCCATCTCGCCTAATTGAGAAAGGCACATTCCTAAATGAAAGAATGCATTAGGGTTATTCGGCTCAGACTCTGTCCAAGATATCAATATGGACTTTGCGGAATTAGAGTCCCCTTTTTTCAGATAGTCCAATGCGGTTTTCAGTCTTGGATCCATTCTTTTTCCATTTCTTTTCTTCCTTATGGATACGACTATCTTTTTCCTCTTTAGTTTCTCTATTACAATGTTGGGAAGAAGCTCTCCATTCCCAGTCGGCGTTAGTCTTGAGCCATTCTTTATCTATCTGGTATTTTTCCATAAGAGTATCTAATAAACGGACATCGTCCCAATCATCTGCATTCACAAAATGATTGGATTCTTTCATAAATTCTTTTTTCCAATGAGAAACGAATTTGTCTAGATGATCTTCTTTGAAATCTTCTAAACTATCTTCCGAGTTGGCACATTCGTTGATCAGGAATTCCACATGTTTTTTCCTGATCTTGGCTTCTGAAGTTTCAGTAACTCTTTGGTAAGTTACGTATATGGTTCCCAAAATTAAAGTAGTTTCAAAAGCAAATGGAACAGGAGTGATCGCAGCGATTGCAAGAACTCCTCCTAATTTTCTGATAATAGAGCTGCTGTCTTTTTTGAGTTCTGATTTATATAAGGAAACTTCTTTGATCCTTTCCGTATATTTTTGTTTTTGCGGTGCTATAAATTCAGAATCAAATTTTTCTAAATCTGCAAATGCGTCTTTGTATTTGGTTTTGAGACTTAGGTCTGTTCTGTATACATTGCCTTCTTCATTCGTGTAAAATAGAGAATATTGATGTTCTCTTGAGATCAAAGATTTATCTCCCCTTGGAAATGAAGAACAGGAGTATATGGATAATAAGATTATGATTTGTATTCGTTTCGGCATAGGCGTTTCTTTATATCTGACCCAGATTCGGAGTCGGACATAGTAAATAAATTTCTATAACCTGTTTTGTTTGTAACCTTTACTTATTTGTATTCGTCCAACTTCGATTTTCGCTGGACAGAAATTCTTTACAGGGTTTCATAGAAGTGCCGGACATTCTATGAATTCATTCTCTAAATATTCTATTATACTTTTTTTATCTGTTTTTTCATTCCTTATATCCTGTTCCGGAGCAGAAAAGAAAAATCCTGAAATTCAGTTACCTTCTTCTGGAGAACAAAGATCTGAAATGCCAGTACTTGTCCAATTCGAAGATGATCTGGAATATGACGTAAAAACTTTGATGGCAACTTTCGCTACAGGAGTAGAAGGCAAGGACAGAAGGTTAGATAGAGAATACGCTAAGTTTCCAATCTTAGTCGGAACAGGTGCCAGATCCAAAGAATTGGAATTAGAGGGCACAGTTACCAGAAGAGTTTCTTGGAGCAGATCCGAAAGAAAAGAAGTTCTGATCAGCATCGAAGGAAACAAACTCACTCATAACTGTGGTCTGGGGATCACTGATAAAACTTTGGCATTATCTGACTCTGGCAAAAAGCCATTTAGATCTGTTCGTTTATTTTTCCAAAGTACAGGAGTAAGGGATACTCCTCGCACTGGATTTGCCTGGGTTGTAGGTCTTGGAACATATTTGCTTTATCCATTGATCTATACCGGATTCGTGGTCGAAAAAATGGATTGTGGATTAGTTATAGAAGGCTAGAATAATTTTGCTTTTCTAATTCGTCTAATAGGAAGAATATAACAGAAAGGAAGAAGAATATGCCTTACATGGCTGTCGGATCTCGACAAATATTATATTCAGATTCTTCGGCTCCTGCGTTAGTGGGAGACCAGCCCAGAGAAGTAGCTTCCGTATCGGACAATGCTATAGTGCAACCACAAACACTGGTGGTTCCTCCAGGCGGATTGCCTCCTCATTTGGGACAGTTCCTAGATTCTACAGTTTAAGGACATAGATGTACAGACTTCTTTTTTCCGTTTTACTACAATCCTTGGTAGTAGTATTCGTTTTCCCTCTGATCGATTCTGGATTTCGTGTCAGCAATCATGTCTGGGACGTAATAGTAATCGTTCTATTCTTCGGATTTTTAAATTTCGTATTAAGATGGTTTCTGGTCCTTGTCACTTTCGGTGTCGGGTATCTTGTTTATCTTCTGACCTTGGGGATTGCTGGCCTTGTGGTGAATGCCATTGTTCTATTCTGGATCGCTAATATATTCCCTGATAAAATATTCGTCCCTGGTTTTTGGGCCGCTTTCTGGGGAGGAGCAATCCTAACCTTGGCAAACTATGTGGCCAAAAGAGAAAGTAAGGAAGAATATTCCAGATCAGATCGTAAAAAGAAAAAATCCCATTAGATTTTCCGAATGATTCGAGAGATCCAGGCAATATTTAAAAACGACCCTGCAGCTAGGGGAATGGAATTTATACTCTATCCGGGATTACATTCCATTCTGCTGCATAAGTACATTGCATATCCTTTATATAAGATAAGATTAAAATTCCTAGCTCGGTTTATTTCTCAGTTCAATCGTTTTTTGACAGGGATCGAGATTCATCCGGGTGCAAAGATCGGCAGCGGATTATTCATTGATCACGGGATGGGAATTGTAATTGGTGGGACTGCAGAGATAGGGGATGATTGTATTTTATTTCATGGAGTTACCTTAGGTGGAACAGGGAATCACCAAGGTAAACGTCATCCTACTGTGGGAAACAATGTGCTGATCGGTGCAAGGGCAACAATTTTAGGTCCAGTGCACGTGGGCAATAATGTGAAGATAGGTGCAGAAGCAGTAGTTATAGATCACGATATCCCTGATAATTGCACTGTTGTGGGTGCTCCCGGTAAAATCGTACGTTTAAAAGGGAAGAAGGTAAAGATCTCCCTTAAAAAAACTAAAATAGTTTAGGTTTTTATGATGCTTTTTAATTCAGAAAGCATCTCTTCTTCTAATTCATTAAAATATTTAGGATCATGGGTCATCACATAAAATTGTGAATTTCCCTGGAATAATTTCAAAAACAGTTCTGCTTTCTTTCGGGAATCGAAATCTGCAGGAAGTGTAAGAGCCTTCTTATTCTTTTCAAAATAATTTTCTAAACAAGAGATCCAAGAGCCAAGTACAGTAGAACTTCTCTCTGCGAGATCGGGTTCGGGTTTATCTAGACTTCCCATAAATCGAGCAAGAGGGCATCCAAAATATTTTCCTGACTTGACCTGCTTTTTCAAAAGTGCCATCCATCTATGCACGAACTCTTCTGGAGTTTCGGATCTTTCCATCAGTCTTTCCCAACCAACTTGGAAATCTCTGCCTTGGCGCTCTAAATATTCTTTCCCCAGATCTTCTTTGGTTTGGAAATATCTATAAAAACTTGCCTTATGAGATTCTGATTCGTCGATCACCTGGTTTATGGAAGTTCCAGCATAACCTTGAGAATACATAAGGCGAACAGCAGTGGATGCTATCCTTTCGAAAGGACCTTCTGGCTGGCCCAGTTCCGGTTTTCGTTTGCTCATCGGACTAAAATAAAATGATAGACTAACTGGTCTATTCTATTTTTATGAGGACGATTGCGGATAGACTGATTGGTCTATTGGAGGAAAACCATGCAACAATTGCTATTTTCTAAAAGAAATCGGGTAGAATGGGAGGAAGTCCCGGATCCTAAACTTTCAGGGCCGAACCAGGCACTCGTCCGTCCCTTGGCGGTTGCCAGATGCGATTTGGATCTTCCAATTTTAAGAGGACAAACATTATTCCGCCCTCCTTTTCCTTTGGGCCATGAATTCGTAGGAGAAATTATAGAAACAAGCGAAGAGATATCTTCACTCTTCCCTAAAGGAACTCGTGTTGCCGTTCCATTCCAAATTTCCTGTGGGCATTGTGCGAATTGTGAAACAGGTCTGACTAAAAGTTGCAGCACTGTTCCTCATACTAGCGCTTATGGAATGGGGAAAGGTGCAAAAGAATTTGGGGGCGCAATTTCTGAATCTGTTTTGGTTCCTTATGCAAAAGAGATGTTAATTCCTTTTTCAAATAAAACTGATCCTGCGGCGATCGCAAGTATCAGCGATAATATTGTAGAAGCATGGAAATTAGTAGGGATGCATCTAAAACAAAACAAGAATAGATCGGTCTTAGTGCTCGGAGGTTTTGCTTCTAGCATTGGATTGTATACTGCGGCTCTTGCAAAACATATGGGTGCCGCGGATCTCGTATACGTGGACACAGATAAAAAACGTTTGGAGATCGCTGAATCTTATGGAGTGAAAGTTGAGCAGGTGATATCTTACCCTAAAAGTTTCGGTAAGTTTGATATTGTGGCAGATGCAAACGGAACTGCAGAAGGTTGGGATTGTGGGCTTAGATCTGTTGGAATAGAAGGAGAATTTGGATCCGCTTCTATTTTCTGGACCAATAATGTTCCGATCCCTTATTTAGAATTATATAATAATGGAGCTACAATCCGTTTAGGAAGAGTGAGATCTAGGGAATGGATTCCTGAAATTTTGAGATTAGTAGAAGAGGAAGGTTTCGATCCTTCTAAGGTTACCACACGTAAAGCATCTTGGTCGGAAGCGGCAGATGCTTTTTTGGAAGAGGAGACTAAGTTGATCGTAGTAAGATAAAGTACATTGGATTTGAAGGACGAGGAGGCTCGTCCTTATTTTTTTAATACTGCCCTATAGATCTGAAATAATCCCCTAAAAGTGCATCCACCTCTTCAAAGGAAGAATATCCTTTGGTTAAGATCCCTCTGTCCAAGCCGTCTGAAAACACCAAACAAGGAAATCCAGTTACACCTAAAATATATCCGTAATTGAAATCGTTTCTGGTTTCTAATAGAGTTTCTTCCCTATAATACAATTCTTTAAATTCATCTAAAGGAATAGAAAGTTCAGAAGCAATTTCTGCATATGTTTCGAAACTATTTGGGTCCTTTCCTTTAGAATGAAAACTTTCAAGTAGCTTCTCTAAAAAAGCAAAAGACAGACTTGGATTGATCCTTTGGGCAGTGATAACTGCTCTTGAGCCTGGCTCAGAATCATATTTTAAATTTCTATTTTTGAGTATATCGTAGTGGAAACTTCTTTTAGAGACCCTTTCCACTTCCTTCCAGAGGTATTTTAATTTTTCAGTAACATCTTCTGTGAAGTTTTCAACCTCTGGTCCGTATTTTAATCCACCGAGTACTAATGTGAATTCAATCTTGTCTGAGTATTTTTCTCTGATCTTTTCGAAAATAGGAGAGAAGCCGTAACACCATGCGCAGATTGGATCGGCTACGTATAGGATGGAATGTTTGGTATCCGGGCGTTTGAATTCTAGGCTCACAGATAACAGAGATAATTCTTCTTTTATCTTTTCCAACTAAAAAAGGCGGGAACATGTCCCGCCTTCCTTTCCTTTTCAATTAGGAGGATTCTTTTAGATTTCGTTCGGGTGTTTGACGTAGTAGAGCGACAGCCATACTACCCCGAAAAGTACCCCCGCGTAAGCTAGGATCGCAGTTGCGATGTCAATCATAGGAAGAACTGCTGCTATAGGCGTAACTTTAGCCGCAGTAATCTTCGTAGCTTCACCAAGAATTAGGAAAAGACTTCCCAATCCGATTAGGTGATAGCGATTCATCGCATCCTTGGATACTCGGGCAAACCGGGCAAACACAGGAACAGCCAAAAGCGCTAATGCGAAGATGGTCACTGTATCCATGTTCATACCTCCTTAAGGTACTAGGTTAGACCGATGAGGATGTTCACACATTTCACTTAAGTTGAAAAATTATTTTAAAAAAACATCATGTAATATAACGAGCGATTAATAATAGTGTTAGAGTTATAGTTCTTAAGGGTTAAATCATATTTTTATTTTATTTATCACGGAAGTGATAGTTTCTATTGAGATGTATTATATTATATTTAGTACATTATGATATTTTAAAGTATTATAAGTTTTTGATTAAGGGTGGAAGTTCCGTTGTAGCGAATGCTCAGCGCCAGCGGGCCTTCTTCTTTTCATCGAATCGTAATCTAAAGGTAAAATTTTTTTTGGACCGGAAAACGTCGGTCCGTATGCTCGAGATTCAGTGGACGTATTATCCTACTATCTAGAAACCTACGAAGCCTGTCGAAAGGCCTTCTTATCTTACAAAAAGCAGTTAAAATCCAAGTTTGAACGCTTTGACTATGAATGTCTGGAGATCCCAAAAGATGGAGGGCAACTGGATGTTTATTGTTTAGGAGAAAAGAAAAAGCCTGCAAAACGTCTAGTAATCATGAGTTCAGGTATCCATGGAGTAGAGGGATTTGCCGGTTCTGCATTCCAACGCAGATGGATTGAGGAATTCCTGCTGGATGATAAAAGCCCTTATAAACTTCCCAAAAATTCTGACTTTCTCATTTTACATGGGATCAATGCACACGGTTTCAAAAATTTCCTAAGAGTGAACGAAAGAAACGTAGACTTAAACCGTAACTTCGCTTTAAAAAGAGAGAAACTTCATAAGAAGTTTAAAAACAAAAAATACAGAAAGATCCAAAGTTTCTTAAATCCGGGTTCTGAGTTCGGTAATTTTTTATTTGAGTATATATTCTTCATTATCCGGTTTTTAGGAGTAGTGATCCGTTTCGGTGCTAAATATGTTTTGGATGCAGCAGTAAACGGGCAGTATGAATTCCCAAAAGGGATCTATTATGGTGGAAGAAAACCTGAGCCTGTGGTCCGAGTTTTAAGAAAGTATTTTAAAAAAGTTTTAAAACCATATGACCGTATTTTGATCTTGGACTTCCATACTGGTTATGGAGCAAAGAATGGACTTAGCTTAATGCATAATGCAGAAAGTGGTTCTAGAGCAGATAAAAATTTAAACAAAGTTTTCGGTGATTTTGGTCTTCTTCTGAATGAAGGAGAAGAGGACTTTTATAGGACTTCCGGTGATTTTACTGATTTTTTTGGTAAAATTTTAACAAAAGAGAAAGATCTTTTCCCTATTACTGTAGAGTTAGGAACTTTCGGAAATTTGAATGTGATGGGCGCTATACGTGGAAGTTTCTTAATGATTAGCGAGAATCGTATTCGTTTCCACGGTTCCAAATCCGAAGCAGAAGCGGATAAGGTTCGAGAAGAATTTAAACAAATGTTCTATCCGAACCGAGAAGATTGGCGACTGGCCGCAATGGATCATGTTTTCGGAATTGTTCCAGAAGCAATCACCAGATTTTCTAAACTGTAATTCTATGCTGACCGAACCGATCGTAAATCTCGCGCGTTAGATCTTAAACTCTGTCTACGATCAACAGAGTAACATCGTCTTCAAAATCGGATCTATGGCAATAGGTCCTACATTCTTTGATCAAACTTTCTGCGGCCTCCGCTGAATGTGATTGAGAATGATTTCGGACGGCTAAAGTAAGTAAGTCTTCACTATATCTTCTGGTTCTATCAGAGTTGGAATGTTCAGTGAGTCCATCTGTGTATAATACCAATCTGTCTTGAGGTTGGAAAGCAGTTACATATTCTTCGAAGAATAGATCCGGGATCACTCCCACTAATTTTCCTTTTGTTTCTAGATGTAATGAACTTCCTTCTGATCTTCTATACAGGATTGGTGGATTATGACCTGCGTTAGTATAGGACATTGTATTTGTGCCGGTATGAATGATCGCATAAAATGCAGTTAGGAAATTCCCAGCTAATTTATTATATAACGCATAGTTCAGAGCAGTGAAAAATTTTGAAGGACTTCCTAATGTTTCAGGATCGAAAGTGCTCACTACTGTATGAATGACTGTGGCAACAACTGAAGCAGAAAGTCCATGACCCGAAACGTCTGCGATCAAAACTGCACTACGGTTTTCGTCTAATTTTAGAATATTATAAAAGTCTCCGCCAACATTATCATAAGGAATATGTTGTACTCCGAACTCAAGGCCACCTACATAAGGAAGGCTGGAAGGAAGTATTTTATGCATCACTTCTCTGGCGCGTTTTAATTCTCTGTCTGTATCCAAAACCTTATGGAATAAATTTGCGTTTTTGATCGTGACACTGAGTCTATTTGCGATTGCGCCCAACATTTCTAGATCAGCATGAGTGAATGCAAATCCTGAGTATTTGTTGTTTACGCTGATAACTCCTAATAATTCTCCACGGAAAAGTAGCGGGGCTGAGATAAGAGAGTTTGCTTCAAATTTATATTTTGCACTTTTATCGTATCTTGGATCTTCGTCTAGGTTTTGGATGAGTAAGCTTTGTTTTTCTTTTGCGACCCAGCCTGAAATTCCTTCTCCGTAAGGGACTTGTATATTATGGATTGCTTCTTCTGGAATTCCTCTGGCTGCAAGTACTCGTAGTACTTCCAGAGTAGGGTCTGCCAAATAGATGGTTCCTGCTTTTGCTTCTAGAAATTCGAGAACCTTGTCTAAAAGCCAATTCCCTAATTCGTTTATGCTCTTCTCTGCGACTGTTAATTTTTCGAATTCGTAAAGTAGTCGGAGTTCCAACACCCTCTTTTTCAGAGTTTCGTGAGCCTGAGCATTTTTGATCGCTATTGCCGCCATTTCGGAAAGTGAATTTAGAACCTCTACATCCGAGGCTTCGAAACTTCTGTTGTCTGATTTGTTCAGAATTTCTAGTGTTCCAATTACCTTGTCCGCAATGTATAAAGGAACACATGCAAGTGATCTAGTCCTAAATCCGGTTTTTTGGTCTAAGGCCGGATTGAATCTTGGATCAGTGTATGCATCTTCCAGTACGATTGCCTTTTTCTCTTTGGCCACCCAACCTGCGATACCCTGTCCAGGTTCTAGCCTTGCATATTTTTGGACTATCTCTCCTTTTTCACCCAAGGCAACTTCGCAGTATAAAAATCCATCCTTCTCTTCTAAAAGAAATAGGGAACTTGCTTCTGCTTCCAACAGATCTTTGGAATACAACATGATCAAAGGGAGAAGTTGGTAAAGGTCCAGGTTAGCATTTAGGATCGTACTCGTGTTCAGTAGACTTTTGTATTTTCTGGCTTCCGAGTCAATGGTGGACATAGATGGGGCAAGACTCTCATGGATCGGCGAGTAAGTCAACGGATTGTCGTTTTCTGTCGGAACAAAATGTGAGAAAGGTGTTTTTTTGGAGGAACTCCCACCCTTTTTTTCGGTCGGATATATGAGTCAGGCAATGGAGTTCGATTTGCAAAGGTTAGTGATTTTTCTCAGTGTTTTTACGGTAATTCTTTTGATAGGTTATTCTTACGCGACCAGTCGTTTGATCGCACCTTTCGAACTCGGAACTTTTCAGAAGGTTTCTCTTTGGATCGGAGTGGTTTTTCTGGTCCTTCTCACCCCTAGTGCTTATCTTTTAAGTTTATTTTTTAGAGAAACCGGGTGGCAGAAGTTCTGGGCATACTCCGCATTTACTACTTTGGGGTTTGCAACGATACTCGTTTCCTTTGTAGTCTTCAGGGATTTGGGAAATTTGGTTTGGAAAGGTGTTATTTATCTTTCGGACCTTCTACAATCCAATAGTATTTCTGTCGCATCAGCCGAAACCGAGGCGTTACTCGGATCGGAAAGATTCGGAAGAGGGGACTTTTTAGCAAGATTTTCTTCGTTTGCACTTTTGGGAATCGCAGGCGGGCTGACCGCTTTTGGATTCTACCAGGCTAAAAAAACTCCTACTGTCAAATATGTGAAGATCAAGGTAAAAGATCTGCCTGACGGTCTCCACGGTTTTAAGATCGCACAACTTTCTGATATCCATATTGGGCCTACGATCAAAGGAAATTTTTTAGAAGGTGTAGTCTCTAAGACAAATTCTTTGGAGCCGGATCTGGTTGCTATCACCGGAGATTTGGTAGATGGAACAGTAAATATGCTCAAACATCATGTTTCTCCTCTGAAAGATCTGGAATCTAAATACGGAACATTTTTCGTGACTGGAAACCATGAGTATTATTCCGGAGTGATCGCTTGGATCAGAGAGTTAGAAGATCTTGGCATAAACGTATTATTAAATCAGAATAAACTAATAGATCATAATGGTGCAAAGATCGCCGTTGCAGGTGTAACGGATTATAAGGCTCATACCGTTATCCCAGGTCATAGAACAGATCCTAAACAAGCTTCTATTGGAACGGAAAGCGCACATTATAAGGTCCTACTCGCTCACCAACCTAATTCGGTTTTCGAAGCTGCTAAAGTAGGATATGATCTTCAGCTATCCGGCCATACTCATGGGGGACAATATTTTCCAGGAAATGTGTTCATCCATCTATTCCAAAAGTTTGTGGCTGGCCTAAGTAAATGGGAAGATACACAACTTTATGTAAGTAGAGGAACTGGATATTGGGGACCTCCTTTGAGGATAGGCGCTCCTTCCGAAATCACTCTGCTTGTTTTGGAAAAACAGTCTTAGAACTTTATTGACATTCTGATCTTCCCGGGCTCTCTGTAGGGAATCCGGGATCCAGAATGATCAAAAAAGTTTTCAGTTCTATTGCCTTATCCGTTTTCCTATTTTCCAGTTACTTCTCCTTTTCCAATTGTTCCAAACCAAAGCCAAAGTCCAACCCAGAGATCGAAAGATTAAAACCTAAAAAGAAAGCAGATGATAGGGATCAAGATTCTGATATTTCTTCCAGAGAATATTTTGACGAAGACGCAGATGGTAAACCTATCGAAAGAAAACCAGAGCCAAGTCCCGATATTAGCTTAAGATCTTTTGCTAGAGGTTCTGCAGGATGTAAGAAAGGGAATTGTAAAAACGGAGAAGGTGTCTATGTATATGATACCAAAGACGTTTACTCTGGCAGATTTTCCGGAGAGATGAGAGAAGGTTGGGGGACCTTAGCTTATTCTGACGGAGATAGATACGAAGGGAATTGGTCAGAAGATAAAAAATCAGGCGCAGGACGTTATGTGTTTCGAGATGGTTCTGTTTTTAGTGGATCATTTACAGCAGAAGGTAACGGGAACGGTAAGTATACCAAAGCTGGTAGAACTACAAGATGCAGATTAGAGAATAGAAAGCTACTCTGTAAATAATCCTTATTAAACGATAACCCTTTCGGATGAGTTTAAACAAATATTAATAAACGATTGTTCGATTATATTAGACCTCTTTTTTACAAGAGGTCTTGATTTTCAAAAAAAGAAAGATAGAATGTTCCATCGCAGGACGGAGGTCCTTATGGAAAGATGGCATGATTGGTTAGAGACTCATCGGGATTGGTGGATCGATATGGTCCGCGTATATTTAGGCGGGGTTCTGGTGTATAAGGGACTTGCATTCCTTGCGGATACGGATGCTCTTATCCGACTCATGGAATTAAATAATGCTCCTTATGCTTCTACGTTACTCGCTCATTATATAGTGATCGCTCACATTTGTGGTGGTGTGTTGCTGATGGTAGGACTTCTGACTAGATTTTCCGCGATTTTACAATTGCCTGTACTAGTCGGGGCCGTTTTGTTCATCCATGCAAGAGAAGGTTTTGTGTCCGCAGGATCAAATCTACCTTATGCATCCATGATCCTACTTTTACTTTTACACTTTTCTTTGTATGGGTCCGGTCGTATCTCGGCAGATTTTTATATAGAAACACATAAGAGTGTTTAAAAAAATATCGTTAGCTCTTTGGAATATTAAAAAGAGCTAACGATCTCATTTTAATATCAGACTGGTTCGGACACCTTGTCTAATAAGCCAACCCAGTCGGTTCTTTCAGGTTGTCCCGGTTTTCTTTTTCCAAAAAACTGAACGATCAATTCTCCATCTGCATCGTATACTTCCATAGAGTGGATGACTCCGTCTTTAGAAGGTTTATCTACGATATAAACTTTAGAGATCAGATCGGATCTCAAATGTAAATTGAACTCCGGATCCAGAACATTCCACCAAGATTCTAAAACCTTAATATTGGTGACTTCTCCTGTATGGATCTGAATGGATCCTGGATTTCCTACAAAAACCATGATAGGACTTCTGTCCAGGGAAGCCATTTCCAACATTCTTAATACTGCTTTGGGCTCTACGGTCTTTGTAAATTTTCCATTAGCGATTTCCATGGATTGGATCCTGGAAACACCATGTTTTTTTAATAGAGAGAAAAATTCATGAGTGTCTTCTAATTTTCCCCACTCGTTTAAGAACTCCTCTTTGGTTTCGGAGCTGATCTCTCTTTTTTCTGCGGCAGCAGTTTCCTTTTTATTTTCAGAAGAGAATAGAGGGGAGAAGTCGGGAGATCCGTTTTTGAATTCAGATCTTAGCTTTTCCCATGCAGATACATTGGATTTATCTGTAAGGAAAAGTTTGAACATTGCTTCTCCATTCTCATTGAAAAATTGAAAAGATCTTTGAGTAGAATCTTGTTTAGGCTCTTCTACCGCAAACCCGAACTTCCAGATTCCTGGGAAAAGTCTTAGATCGATGTCTGCTCCAACTACTAAGATATGTCCAGGACCGGAACTTACTTTTTCGAATATTCCTTTTCTTTCATGTACACAAGCTTCGTTTCGAGTGAGGACCATTACATGTCCCAATTCTCCGAATTTTGCGAATAATTCTCCCCAATTAGTTTGGAGAGAAGAAACTTGTGGGAATCCTTCCGCTTTTGAAATTTCAGAGGCGGCCAATAATCCACCTTCCGAGGTTTTGAGTTGGGAAGCGATCTCTCTCATTCTAAGACGAGGTTGTGTTTCTTTGATCTGTTTCCAATCTTTGATGATATTTTCGATTTCTAACGATTCAGCGATGGACATTTTCTTTGACTCCTTTAGCGTTGTGTATAGGGTAGGCTGTTTATTGTATTTGGTTCTGCGGGACCGAGGGGAATTAGGTAATGCCCTCCTTCCGGGAAAGGAACTTTTTTAGTTCTCAATCTGAAATGTTCTAGGACAAATTCCTCATCCAGTATATTCTCAGGAATTCCGTCCGATAGTATTTTACCTTCTTTTAATACTGCAATACGATCTGCATATCTCAAGGCAAGGTTCAGATCATGAAGGATACAGAGGACTCCTCTTCCTTCTTTACTAAGTTGTTTCGCTTTTTCCAATAAAGAATGTATTCTGTTCGGATCTAAAGAGGCTCCCGGTTCATCTAAAAGAACATAACTTTCTCTTTGGGTAGGTTCTTTATCTTGTACTAAAACCCTCGCCATTTGAGTTCTTTGCTTTTCTCCACCAGAAAGTTTATTATAAGTTTGGAATCTTTCTCTTTCTCCTAAATGGACAGAATGAAATGCTTCTTCAGTGATCTGATCTTCTAATGGTTTAGGAACTCTTAATTTAGAGCAGGACCTTCCCATTCGAACAATCTCATCAGCGATAAATGGAAAATGGATCTCTGATTCTTGAGAAAGGACACTTCTTCTAAGAGCCAAATCTTCCGAATCATATTCAGATAAAGGGATCCCATCCAATAGCACCAATCCCTTGTCTGGAGATATTTCTCCTGAAAATAATTTTAGTAAGGTAGATTTTCCTGCTCCGTTTGGACCCAGCACGATTAGAAGTTCTCCAGGATACAAACTTAAATTGACTCCTGATAATAAGAACCTTCCTCCCCTGGATAAGGAAATGTCTGATAATACTAGACTCATCTGAATTCTCCTTCTCTACGTTTTGCTTGTAAGATTAAGAATAAGAAGAATGGACCACCAATACCCGCTGCGATAATTCCGATAGGAAGTTCTGAAGGGAATGCAATCGTGCGTGCTGTTAAGTCTGCTATAGCAAGAAGAAGTGCTCCTCCGAATAAGGAAGCAGGCAATAATGATTTATGACCAGGCCCTAAAACCATTCTCAGAATATGAGGGACGATCAAACCAACGAATGAAATATTTCCACAGATAGAAATACTTACACCTACTAATAAACTTGCTAGAACGATTGTAAGATTTCGGATCCTTCTTACTTTGAAACCAGTATGAAAAGCCTCCGCTTCTCCTAACGCCAAAGCATCCAAACCTCTTGCTAACATAGGAAAGAAGAAGATCACGAGGAGAAGAACAGCACCCAATAAATAAATTTTATGCCAGCTTGCGACTGCCATACTTCCTAAACTCCAGAAAGTTAGGTTTCTAAGTTGAGTATCATCTGCTAGATAAGATAAAAATCCTAAAAGAGAAACTACAGTGGCATTTACTGCAATCCCTGCGAGAACCAAAACTAAGGAAAATCCTCCTCCTTCTCTTTTGGAAACAATATGCAAGAAGAATGAAACAGATAATGCTCCACCAAATGCGAATAATTGTAATAAGAAACTTTCTTTTCCTCTTAGTTCAGCGGGGAAGAATGTAAGAATTTTTTCGGAGAATACGATCCATGCAGAAGCAGCTAATGCAGCTCCAGGACTTACTCCAATAAATCCTGGTTCTACTAATGGATTTCTGAATAGCCCTTGTATACAAACTCCTGCTGAGGCTAAAGATGCGCCGACTAACATAGATAATATGAGTCTAGGTAATCTCAAATTCCAAACCAAAATAGAATGTGGGACCTCCAACTCGGATAAGGAGTCTTGTCCTAATAATAATACTTTCAGGATTTCTCCCGTTGAAAGTTGAATGGACCCAAATTTGAGGGAAAGTATTCCTATTCCGAAAAGTCCAGCAGCTAACAGTGCATATACGAGAATAGCCGGGACTTTACGTCCTATTTTTTTCTTCTTTTCTTCCCTTTTTGGTTTTGTTTCAGGGGAAGAAGTTTCCGGAGAAGATACGATCATTTTTTCTCAGGCGTTTTAGGATGAAAGGATTCGAATAATTCCTCGATACCTTGACCAAGTCTTGGACCGAAACCTAAAAGAACTAGATCGTCTATCGCAACTACTCTGGATTTTTTTCCAGCAGGAGTATCTTTCACACCAGGAAGTGAGAACACTCCGTCTTTTCCACCAAGGCTTTCTAAACCTCTACTTGGAATAAGGATGATATCCGGTTGTGCTGCAATTACCGCTTCTGGCGTGATTGGTTTAAAACCTTTAAATCCATCCACCGCATTGATCCCTCCACCGAGTCGGATCATTTCATCCGCAGGCGTTTCTATTCCAGAAACTTGTGCGAGGCTTGTCCCTCTATGGTATACGAATAACACTTTTGGTTTGGATTTTAATTTTGAAACCTTCTCCGCAATTTTAGAATGTTTTTTACGGATATCTTGCACGATCTTTTGAGCTTCTTTTTCAGCTCCGATCTCTTTTCCGATCGCAAGAATATTATTTAATGCAGGCTCTACACCGGGTAATCCAGGATAGATAATCACTTTTAAACCTGCAGATTTAAGTTGTTCAATTACTTCAGGCGGACCTGCGTATTCTAATCCTAAAATCAGATTTGGTTTTAAGGAAAGAATACCTTCTGCGGAAAGCATTCTCTGGTAACCTACTTTAGGAAGGGCTACTGCTTCCGGAGGATAAAGGGAAGAAGTGTCGTTTCCCACAACTAGTTTACCTTTTCCTAATGCGAAAACGATTTCGGAAATAGTTCCGTTTAATGTTACGATTCTAAGTTCTTTATTTTCAGCGAAAATAGAGCTTACGGGAAGGCAAAGGAACAAAGCCCATAATAGGATTTTTTTCATATCGGTTCTCCGAATTTTAAAAGGTTTTTGTCTGGGTCCGAAACATAAAATTCTCTCATCCCCCATGGTTTGTCTTCCAGGGTCCCTTTAGGATGAATCGCGGATTTATATTTTGCGAAATAAGAATCTATATTTTGAACACGAATATAACAACTGGACACTTCAGGAATTTTAGGATCATCACATCCCCATAAATGAAGTTCTTGTCCATCCAGGAAGAATATTAATAAGTTAGAATATTCTGCCCTTAGTTCGAAGCCCAAAACTTCCGTATAAAATTTTTTGGATCTTGGAAGATCTAAAACCGGAAGTTGAGGAACGATCGAGAGTAATTTCGGATCTGTCATTTTTCTTTACCGAAGTGTAGACGGAACCGCTGTCGGTGAGGTCGAAGGCATCGGTGCCGCAGAATAATCTGCCGGACCGGACGTCGCATTAAATCTTCCGTCAATCCCCACGTAATAAAACCTAGGCTTCTGAGGATTATAAGTCAGGTCGAATGTATCTAAAACGTTATCCACACCTGCGAATATTTCGAAAGCACCTAGAACCTTTTGGGAAACTCTGATATTTAAATTGGTATGAGCATTAACCATTCTTACACCGTAAGTAGGCCCAGTAGTACAATAAGATAAGTTTCTTTCAGTACAATATTCTTGGATACCACCTGGAATATTCCCGAATAATGCGTTAATCGTATTCGTTGCTTGTGTTGTAAGCTGAGCGCTAAGCGCAGAAAGTTCTGTTGGTAACTGAGGATCACACCAAAGTGGATTTTTCTGACAGTAGTATGGTTGTTTTCCGAAAACTATTGCGAATAGAGAGAAGCTGAACCCACTAGGTTGGTGATCTATACGAATATTTGCATTCCATCTATGATAACCTCTTCCTTCTAAAGGAAGATTGGTTAATTCGTCTCTTGTATCTGTGTATGTATAACCGCCACCCAATGAAACATTTTGGTGAACTCTAAGAGTTACAGAAGATTCAAATCCTTTTGTAAGAGCCTTTTGGTAATTGGATGTATTGAAGATCTGTAATCCAGATGCGTCTCTGGTTGGGTTCGTTCTGAATCCGATTAGGTTATCGATATTATTATAGAAGAAGTTAAAGCTGAACCAGAATACTTTATTAGGCTCCCATTCTCCTCCCAAGTTATAACTGCGAGAAAGTTCAGGTTTTAGATCCGGATTTCCTGCTACTCTATATCCTACGCCTGGATTTATGAAATTATAATATAGATCTTGGAAGCTAGGTGCCCTATATCCTAAACCGTTGGCCGCTCTAATGCGGAATTTATCAGTCACATCATAACGAACTGCTAATTTAGGAAGAATTTGTCCTCCGTAGATAGAGTCATGGTCAGAGCGGATACCTGGAACAATCTGGATCCTTGGAGCGCTGGAAACTCTCCATTCGTCTTGCACATAAAATGCATTTCTTTGTCTTTGGGCGTATCCGTTTTGGGTTTGGTAAGGATCTGTTCCACCTAAGATATCACTGGCACAGATATTAGGAAAATTTCTTTTACAATCAGGTGCAATCCTTGCCGAAGAGAATTGGTCTATTAATGTCTCTGCACCGTATGATATAACATGCCCGTCTGCAATCTTATGATCTAAACGAGTTCGTAGTTCAGTGACTGCGTTGTCTAATTTCTCTCTTTTATCTTGTGCGTCTGACTTTCTTTGGTCGTAAGTATAAGTATCAAAAAATCTAGCGTAGTTAGTGTTTACGTTTAAGTTTAATGTTTTAGTAATTTCCCAATCTGCGTTAACCGCGCCCATAAAGTCATGGGTTTTATTACTTCTATCATATACCCCTCTTGGAGGAACTGCATCTACTGCATTTTGGTTTAGATATCTATAATAGAATTGGAATCCTAATTTAAAAGTTTCCGAAATATCAAAGGTAGTTTTATTAGAAACGTTTATATCTTCGAATGCACTACCTGAAGTAGATTCTAAAGGACCTTCATAAGGAAGTTTTTTACGATAAATATAAAGTTTTGTCCAAAGAGGAGTGTCAGTCGGAAAAGGGGAGTAACTAGGGGAAAGACTTTCTACTCTTCCGTTTTTTGGGCCCAAGGTAGCGTCTGGAGTTAGATCGTAACCATCTCCTCTATGCCAGCCGGCTGTAAAGTTGGTGGAAACAATTCCTCTACGAACTCCTACGGATGCGTAGTTGCGGAACTCTGTTCCTGTTCCGTAGTAGATAGGATTTCCCCCTCCCATAAAAGTCCTGAAGTTGGCCGAGTAAGGATCTTTTTGTTCCTTAGTGATGATATTGATCACACCTGCGATCGCATCAGAACCGTAAAGAGCGGATGACGCACCTTTTACGATCTCAATTCTTTCTATATCTTCTGCTTTAAATCTGGTTAAGTCGATGGAACCACTAAAACGTCCTGTGGTTCTTTGTCCGTCCACTAAGATCAAAACGTTTTGACCTGAAAGACCTTGTAAACGAACTGTAGATCCTCTTTCTCCAGCTTGTGCTGGACGAACTTCGATACCTGGAACGTTACCTAAAGTTTGGGAGATATCTCTCGCTCCCATTGCATCTATATCTTTTCTTGTGATCACCTCAGTAGTGATCGTGGAATCTTTTAAAAAACCTTTTCGACGAGTACCTGTAACGGTGATGATAGAACCTCTATCATTGTTTCCATTATTAATATCTTTTCCTGATTCTGGATTTACTTTTGATTTATCAGAATCATCTTTTTTTTCTTCCGTTTTCGTTTCAGGAAGAACTTCTCCTTGGGAGAAAAGAGGAACTCCTAGGAAACATAAACCTGAAAATAAGATCAGATAAAGTATTCTAGGAATGGAGGAAGGTTTTATATTCCCCATCAAAGGTTCTTCCAGATAAATTTAGGAAATCCGCTCGTGCTTGCGTCGTCGTAATAATCCGTGATCTCTAATCCGAAAAAGGAAGTTCCGTTAGAGCCTTGGATCAAATACCCTCTTGATTTCGGAGTAAGAATATGGGTGGTTCCGTTATAATCGTACCAATCCCAAAGTGCAGGGCTTGCATTTTCTGTAGCAGTTCCGAATCCGCCTCCTCCGGTTTGAGACATGAGCTCGTCTACTTCCGGAGTACAGTCTCCTCCGGTTACACTTGCTAGGTTGGTATCGCCAGCATTAAAACAAGCACCCGCATCTCTGGTGCCGCTTGTTCCACTATTTGTACCGATTATAAATCTTTTAAATTTTAGATCCCAAGTTCCGGATTTAGTCGTTTCTACTCCACCTGCTTTAAGATCTAAATAAACCCAACAACCGCTTGCAGTTGCATTCACTCTGGTAGTAAAAGTCCCAGAACCTGTTGTGGTTGTATCGCCGGGGGCTTTGATACATCCTCCACCGCCATCTTCCAATGCGGCTAAAATCGCAAGACCATCGTCTCCTCCGGTGCTAGGTCCGCAGAAAACAGTTAAAGTTGCTATGAGAATAATGAAAATTGAATATAATGTTTTCATTATCGAATCCCCCTTTTTTCAAAAATTAATAATGACAGTAGGCGGCCGAAGCGACCGCCTAAAATTTTTAAAGCGCAGTAGTACTATAAGTTACTACCTTAGTCGCAGTTACTCCAGAAGCAGAGCTACCAGTTTTGTAATAAGTGCTAGTGCTACCAGAAGAACCAATTCCGGCTCCACTTGGCCAATCCGCTTTATTGATGATCGCGTTAGACTCAGTAAGGGTGCATCTCTTCTTGCAGTTTGCACCTTTGTATCCACTTCCCCAAATAGTAACTTTAGGAGTTGTGTCCGCGCTAATATCTAAACAAACGTCGCTTGCAGTAGTAGTGAAGGAAGAGAACAAACTAGTTCCAGTTCCTCCAAGTGCTGCAGTTGCAGTTCCATCATCCGTTCCGTAAGCTGTGGTTGCAGAATAACCTGCGTAAACCATTGGCCCACCTTGGTAGATGTTCACTACGAGTCTTCCGTCACCTGCAGTAGTAGTAGGTGTGGCTGTAGTTCCTGCCAAAGAATCAGTGTATCCAGTTGCTAGGTAGATGGTTCCGTGTCCGCTTAGAGCCTGGAGCAATGCTCCTTCTAATCTGATATGTCTTGCTGCACCCGCAGTTGGGATGGAGATCAATTGGAAAGTATTGATCCCTGCAGTGATTGCAGTTTCTGCGATCTCATCATTAGCAACTGCTGCGTCCACACAGGCGCTGTTTAAAGCTCCGAGTACGAGTGCAGCGTTGGACTCTTTCGAGCCTTGGTCGCAATTCATTAAGAAGGATATTCCTAGAATCATCGTCAATAGCGTCTTGGTTGCGTTCCGTTTCATGTTTTCTCCTGTTGAGACTCAATTCTCATTAGTAGGAGTCATGGTTTCTGTGTTTAGATTTTGAAATGAGTCTAAAACTCAAAATCAAAATCTCTCGGAATCTGTCAACCAAGAATGAGAACAATTCTCAGAAGCGATAGTGAAAAGTCCACCAAAGAATTCCCTAAAAGCCAGGCATTCTGGCGGTCGGAAGGATTGATATTTGTCTACAGAGACTGTCTTACGTTCAGAATAATTTTGGATTTAGAGAGATTCCATTTTATTACAGATAGTATATTTCATTTTTCTAATCCTTAAAAGAAGAAGGTTTTGGGAAAAGTAATTGATAGGTCCTTCTCCTTGGGTTAAAACTATTGGGCCGAATTCCGAATCTTTCGGTGACGGAGAGTTCCATAATAGGAGGGTACAGTATGAAGAAAAAATGGGTGGTGGTTGCAAACCGAAGCGAGGCAAAAATTTTCGAATACCAAGGGCCGACTAACGGTTTGAAGCTGGTGCAATCTATGGAGAATCCCGAAGGAAGACTCAGAAATTCGGATCTAGTTACTGGAGCAGGCCAGGCTTCCAGATCTGATTTTGATTTTTTTCATGAACCGAAAAAGAGAGTGGCTGCGGCTTTCGCAGGTAAACTTAGCGATTTTATGAACTTGGAAAGGAAGAAGGATTCTTTTTCCAATTTTATTTTGATTTCCGAACCTGGCTTTATGGGAATGATCCTGGGCAAACTGGATGAGAAGTCTAAAGAAAAGATCTATCACAAGATGCCTAAAGATATCGTACATGAAAGAGAGTCCAATTTGATGAACCATCTTAAGAGCGTGCTTGTAAGCGAAGCATAAGATCCATTCGAGTCGATACTATTAAGGCCGCCTTCATGGCGGCTTTTTTATTGACGCAGCCGAATCCTAAAGGATTCTACCCCAGTAAAAAATTGGAGAGAGTTCAATGGCTGCCTCAAAAGAAAAATATATTCTTTCAATCGATAGTGGAGGAAGTGGGATCCGAGCTATCTTATTTGATAAGAAGGGCAGAATAGTTTCTCGCCAATACGAAAAAACTCCTCCTATTGTGAGCGAGCCTGGTGCCTTGGAACATGACCCTGAAAAACTTTGGCAGGCACTTGTTTCCATTCTCAAAAAAACTTTTAAGAATAAAAAGTTCCAAGCTGCAAATGTAGATTCACTTGGGATCTGCAACCAACGAGGATCTTTCCTTCTTTGGGATAAATCTACAGGCAAACCTTTAACAAAGCTGATCAGTTGGGCAGATGTAAGAGCAGGTAAAACTTCTGCAGAGATGAATTCAAACAAGATCTGGAAAGTGATCCAGTTCGTTTCCAGAATTTTAGGAACAATCACTGGCAATCCAATGTTGATTGCAACTTATATGCTTAAGTTCACGACGGATCATGCTTCTGTTCGTTTAAAATGGGTATTCGATAAAAATCCAGAACTTAGAAAAAGAGCGAAGAAGGGTGAGATTCTTTTTGGTACATTAGATACTTGGTTCGTGTACAAACTCACAAAAGGAAAAGAACATATTACAGATCCTTCTAATGCAACAGTCACTGGAATGTTCAATCCATTTCAATTACAATGGAATGCTCCTCTTTGTGGCATCTTTAATATTCCTGCAAAAATTTTTCCGAATGTAAAAGATACAGCGGCAGATTTCGGAACTACGGATCCTTCTCTATTTGGTGTTGGAATTCCGATCAGAGCTGTGGTTGGAGATCAAATGGCGGCCTTATTCGGACATGCATGTTTTGAAAAAGGTGGAGTTAAAATTTCCCAAGGCTCGGGTGCATTTGTAGATATGAATATGGGGGATAAACCTAAACTTTCTAAAAGAGGTTTGTTCCCACTGGTTGCTTGGAGACTCGGCGGGAAGCCAACTTATATGTTAGAAGGTTTTACTGGAACTGTAGGAACTCTGATAGACTGGCTTGGAAAAGGAATTGGTCTTTCGGATACTCCAAAAGCTCTGAACGAACTTGCTTCTCAAACAAATGATACAGAGGGAGTGATATTTGTTCCGACTGCTTCTGGAATGAGATATCCTCATTTTAATCCAAATGCTAAGGCATCTGTATTCGGATTATCTCTTGCAACCCATAGAAGGCATGTTGCTAGAGCAGTGCTCGAGGGAATTGCATTATCTTTATTTGATATATTAGAAGGTATTAAGAAGGACACAAATGTTCCTGTACGTTCCATCATGGTGGATGGGGGAGTTTCCCAATCAGATATACTTCTACAATGTCTTGCTGATTTTTGTAATGTAGAAGTGAAACGTGCACCTGAGCCTGATATGACTGCTACTGGTGCAGCTTATCTTGCAGGTCTCGGTTCCGGTTATTGGAAAAGTTTGGAAGAATTGAGTAAACTCGAAAGAGGTTATAAAATTTTCAAACCTAAGATGGATCCAAAATTTAGAGAATCAAAATTGGAACGTTGGCATAGAGCGGTACAATCCACTCTTAAGATAGATTAAATTATTCTTGGATACGAATGGAGCTGACTACGGTTGTCAATTGTTCCGCCAATTCTTCAGTAGGCTCCTCGTCTCCATTATAAGTGATTAAGATCATTCTTTTTTTAGTGGAGACCAGATAGACCAGCCAATGTCTTCCATCTTCTTTTAAGAATTCGCACGCGATGATTTTGGCACCTTCGTTGTTTTCGAAAAATGCGGCCATCTCTCTCACAAATTCAATTTTATGAGTCGCAAGATATCTTTCTAATTCCTGTTCCGGATCGAAACCGCCTTCTTTATTTTCGAAAGCGTAAACTTGCATAGCACCTGAACCATTCTCTTCGAAAAAAGCAGGGATGCCTTCGATTACAATATTCTGCCAATGGCCGGGGATTACCATGCTGTACCAGCCGGAGGGAGAGCGATAAAGTCTGTAGTCTAACTTTTTATCCATCGTAAAAACTATTTCGCCATCCTTATCCGGACAAAAATCCAGGCAAGCATGTTTGGGAATACTTGACATTCGTATTGTCTCAGTGATTCTCTCCTGTTGTGATCGCTATCCTGAAAAACAGAAGAGGCCCTTTTTATCTGATCACTACGTTTTTCGCGATCATATTCTTTGCAGTCTTCGCTTCATCACTTGCTATCGTATTTTCTCTATTTCTGATCGCTGTACTTGTTTTATATCCTGTTTTATTGGACTGGTTTTCTCGTCTTTATGGTCAGGAAGATATTGCAGACGAGGTACATTTTGCAAAAACAAAAGACGGATGGAATATTGCGTTACATAGACATATTCCTCCTATTCCAAATCCTGATCTTGCTCCAGTAATCGTGGTGCATGGGATTGCTACGAATAAGTATGTGATCGATTTGGACAAAAGACATTCTCTTCCTTATTATTTAAAATTAAGAGGTTACGAAGTATTTGCAGTTTCTCTGAGAGGGGCTGGGAGTTCCTACCATGAGAGCAGGGGAGGATATGAGGACTTCACCTTTGATGATTTAGTAAAATATGATGTTCCTGCGATTATTTCCAAAGTGCTTTCTTTAACCGAAAGCAAGCGTGTGAATTGGGTCGGCCATTCTATGGGCGCAATGATCTTCTATTCTTACCTAGGAATCACATCCAAATCTGAAAAAGAAAAGATCGCAAGTTTTGTTTCTTTGGGTGGGCCTGGAAATTTGAATCATTTAGGTTTGAGTCTCATCGGTTTACTTTCTAGATTCCCTCGTGCCAGAAAAGTTTTGGATCTGAAGTTTGGAGCTTCTATGCTTGCACCTTTAGCTGGAGAAATTTACACTCCTATTGATCAGATACTTTATAATCCAAAAGCGACCAGGCCTAGAATAGTTAAGAAGGTAATGAAAAATGCGATCGAAAATATCAGCGAAGGCCTGATTGAGCAATTCATGTCTTGGATAGAAACAAAAAAGATGAGTTCTCTGAACGGATTTTATAATTATATTGATCTTCAAAAAGAGATCACTGTTCCTAGTTTATTTATCGCAGGAGCAAATGACGCAATCGCAACTCCTGACACAGTCCGATTTGTATACGAAAGAGCAGGGACTAAGATCAAAAAATTTTATGTGATCTCTAAGGAAGAAGGAGCAAGCGACGATTATGGTCACGGCTGTTTGATCCTTGCGGAGAAGGCAGAAGACGATGTGTTTCCCAAGGTAGAAACCTTCTTAAGAGAACATGGGACCTCTAAAAAGCAGAGCTGGTTTTTGCGATTAAAAAGAAAATTTAGACAGAATATCAGAACCTAATACTACATAATTCCACTTTTGCTGCCTTAAAAGAGTAGCATTCTTCCTTATATATCACCAAATCCCAAGTATGTCTCAATATAAATATGCTTAAATATTAAACACAGTATAAATTTACACCCAGAAATTGGGCATAATATCTATATCCAGGGAATTGGTACGCTAATTGCATAAGATCTGGGTAGAGCGAAACGAATCCAAAGAGAAAAAGAATCGGATACGTAGAGGTGCTTGACCATGATAGAACTCAAATTTGGGCAAAGAAAAGTAGTTAGCTTCCGAGGTGCAAGGAAGGTTGTCGGCGGTTTAACCGAAAAAAATAAGATCGATATCCTTCTTTATATCAGTAAGGAATTTGCAAACGCGGATAAGGAAGAGGAACTTTACGATATCGTAATAAGCCTCTGTAAGGATATCTTTGAGTGTGATAATACCACTCTCAGGATGTGGAGAGGAAATCTTTTGGTTCCTTCTCGCTTCTTTAAGGAAACAATTCCGCCTCGCAGAGACCTCAGTCAAGATGAAGGTTATTCGGGATTCACTTTTAAGACTCGTATGCCTTTGCTTATACAAGACTTAACACATCACGCGGAATACATAGACGAGGGAGAAACTACTCGAGCAGTTATGTGCGTTCCGATCATGTACAAAGAAGATTGTCTTGGTACTATCGCTGTAGAATCGGACACAGAATTTTTCTACAGAGAAGACGATCTCGAAATTTTAGAAGCACTCGGCTCCCAGCTTGCCCTTGCAATCACAAGTGTTCGTCTGATCCAAGGTTTGGTTCATGCGAATGAAAGAGAGGCTCAGATCCTAAAACAATTGGAATGGGATATGAGAATGGGCCGTAACGTCCAAAGCCAGATCGTAGAGACTACGATTGCTCCTTGGAATGGTTTACATTTCGGAACTTATTATGAACCGATGACTGAAGTTTCTGGAGACTATTTTAATGTGGTCCGACAAGGAAACTCGATCACCGCAATCATAGTGGATGTATCTGGACACGGTATTCCTGCCGCGTTAGTCACAATGTCCATCCACTACCAATTCCAACGTTGTACTTCCCTTGGTATGGGACTATCCGAAACTTTGGCCGAGTTGGGTGAATCCATCCGGCCACAGCTTCCGGATGGAACTTATTTCACTGCTTTCATTCTGAAAGTTTATAGCGACTATACTTACTCTTATGTGAATGCAGCTCACCAAAAAATGCTACATTACCATAACGGTCATGGAAGGATAGAAGAGCTAGACACCCAAGGTGTTCCTCTTGGTATCTTCGAAGTAGAAAGAAGTAATTTCGAAGAGAAACACGGAAGGATCTTACCTGGAGATATTTTATTCTTACCTACTGACGGTATTACCGAGCAGAAGAATGAACAGCGCCAAGAGTTAGGGAATCAACGTTTTATAGAATGGATCCGCCAAGAAAAATCAACCATTGAAGAACAAAGAGATAAGATCTATGTTGCCGACCTGGTAGGTTCTTTGATCGGAAGATTCAAAAGATATAAAGGAGATATGAGAAACGGAGATGACGTTTCTTTACTTGCACTCCAATGCAATCCAGAACTTGGAAAAGCTAAAACATTGCTCTCTTTAGCAAAGTCAGCTGCGAAAGCAAAAAAAGACCAAGTAGCTTACGACAAGGCACTGGAAGTATTCTCTATGGACGAGTCTCTCAAAGACAGTTTGGTCCTTCTCGGAAAAATGTATTACAGAGATAGAAATTTCGAAAAGAGCGTACAGTTCTTAGAGAAATATATCAAAACCAGCGGAGAAGAATCCGAGCATATCCATTATCTTTTAGGAAGAGCGTATTACGAACTGGAGAATATTCCAGAAGCAAAGAGAGCATTAAAACGTTCTCTCGCGATCGATCATACATACGCAAAGTCCAGCTTAAGATTAGCTAGATGTTATTTGAAAGATAATGAAACTCCTAAGGCGATCAAGGTCCTGCAACAAGGGATCAAAAGTGCGCCTACGAACGAGTATCTAAAAATTTCCCTTAAAAAGTTGGAGGAACTAGTAAAAAGAAAATCAGGAGATGTAGTCGTTTCGGAACAAAGGAAAGAAGCGGTTTAATCGATAAAGCGAAGTTCAGGAATCGTGTTCAAAAAATATATAGGAGATTTAGGAAAACATATGCGCATATTGATATTACTTACGCTCGCCTTTGCCTCGAGCGGAATTTGGGCTGACGAAGCCAATCCTGTGACTGCTGAATCCGCGTTAAGCGCAGTCGCAACTTTAAGAGATGAAACGAATTGGTTATGGACCTGTATCGCGGGCTTTTTAGTATTTTTTATGCAGGCAGGTTTCGCTTTAGTCGAGGCCGGGTTTACAAGAGCAAAAAATACAGTAAATATTCTAATGAAGAACTTCATGGACTTTTCCTTAGGTTCTTTGGCGTACTGGTTGATCGGATTTTCGATCATGTTCGGACCTCAGATCATTAGTGGTATCGGATTCGGTTCTATATCCTTGGCTGATAGTCTTTTGATGGTGGATGGAAAACCTGATCCAAGTAAGTTTACATTCTTCATCTTCCAATTGGTGTTTGCTGGAACTGCTGCTACCATCGTTTCGGGAGCCATGGCAGAAAGAACCAAGTTCGTAGATTATGTAATCTTCTCCGTATTGATCACAGCTTTTGTGTATCCAATCTTCGGTTCAGTAGGTTGGTCCAACTTATTCAACCCGGATAACAAAGGTTATTTGGTAGAGGCAGGATTTATAGATTTTGCAGGCTCCACTATAGTTCACTCAGTGGGTGGATGGGCTGGACTTGCCGGAACAATAGTTCTTGGGCCTCGTATCGGAAAATACCAGGATGGGAAAGTTCTTCCGATCTTAGGTCATAACATGACGATTGCAGCTCTTGGAGTTTTCATTTTATGGTTGGGTTGGTTCGGATTTAACCCTGGATCTACTACTTCAGTAGGTGGAGGAACTTTCGCTATTATCGCAGTTACGACTAACTTTGCGGCAGCTGCAGGTGCAGTTTCTTCTATGGTGGTAACTTGGATACTTTTCAAAAAACCTGATATAGGTCTTTCTTTGAATGGTGCTTTGGCAGGACTTGTTTCAATCACAGCTCCTTGTGCAAACGTAAGTATCAGTTCTGCGATCATCATTGGACTCGTTGGCGGGGTGCTTGTAGTATTCAGCGTTTTATTCTTTGATAAGATCAAAGTGGATGATCCTGTGGGAGCAGTTTCTGTTCACGGAGTTTGTGGAGCTTGGGGAACTATTGCTGTGGGTCTATTCGCAGAACAGGCTTTTGGCGGAGTGAATGGTTTATTCTTCGGTGGCGGGATTGAGCAGTTATTGGTCCAGCTACAAGGTGTGGGGCTCGGATTTGTTTGGGCATTCGGAGCAAGTTTACTGATTTTCTTAGGACTCAGATTCACCATCGGTCTACGAGTTTCAGAAGACGAAGAGATCCAAGGTCTGGATATTCTGGAACACGGAAACGAAGCGTATCCAATTTCCAAATAATCGGACTTACGAAAACCTCCGCAGGTGACTGTGGGGGTTTTCTTTTACGTTGACGAAAAGAAAGGTTCCGCCCGAATTGAGGTATGCGTTCGGGTTTTTCCATCCGCTTCTTCCAAAAATCGCTTTTCTTACTCTGTTTTCTTTTTTTCGGCTGTTTCGAATATGAAGAAACTCTGACTATCAATTCTAATCTAAGCGGAACTTTGGAAATCTCTTATGTGGTTCCAACTAAACGTAAGTCGGAAGAATCTTTGATCAAATTCCTTCCCACCAGAAAAGAAGAAATACAGAACAGATTGAACAAAGGATTTTTTTCCAAAAGCCTCGTACTAAAAGATTATACCTTCCAAAAATTAGAAAGTTCTGAAGCAGAACCTGGAGTATTCCGCGAAAAAGCAAAGGTCACTTATAAGGTGGATTTTACTGATATTTCTCAGTTAGAGAATGTGCTTCTTGGAAATGTTCAGATCAAAAAAGAGAAGGCGAATACGATCTATATCAAAAGAGAATTTCCTTCTATCAGCAAATCTTTGGAGTCCATGCAGATGGACGGAGAGAAAAAGGTCTTAAGCGAAACTTTGAGATTGATCCGCGGAAATGCGCTTAACTTCAAAGTGAATTTTCCAATCACTTCTGTTTGTTATACAAACCGTGGAGAACAAAGTTTAGGAAGACTAGCTTATAGATTGCCTTTAGCTGACACTGTGGAGAAGTTCGGGAACAAGTCCTGGGATTACAGGATTACATTCGTTTTTTAAGTTTTTAAGTGGAGATTGGGTACTTACAAAATCCCCAGTTCGCTACAATACTTGCCAAATAATTCAAAGCCTTTTCGGTCGCTATCCGTTATTTCGTAATGTAGTTCTTGGGTGAGATAGGTTCTGACCAGATCGGTAGGAAGTCTGGATTCCTTTTGGATGATATCTTCGATATGTGCCAGACCGTACTTTAGAGAATCCTCATAGAAGCTGTCGGGTAATTCCAAAGGCTTTTTGGAAGCCCAGAGTGCGAAGATAAAAGAAGTTCCTGTGGTTTCATACCACCATTCTGCCAGATCTTTTACTTCATAAACATCCGGATCCCATTCTGCAAATAACGCGTTGTCCCCGAAAAGCATATGGGAACCTCGGCCTATAGAAATTTCTTCTTTAATGATCTTTGGATCTGTAGGAGCCACTTCTGGCAATTTTCCAGAATCATTATGTACTAATACTCTTACCAGGGCCATGCTGGTCCTGGAACCGTTGTCTGTGAGAATTCTGTAAGGAGGGTAAGGTTCTTTTTTATTTTTGAAAAACTTAATGGAGCGAACTTGTTTGGAGGCACAGACTCCGACTTTCATAGAAACTGAAAGTACGTCCGAGTTTCGGACACATTCGATGGAGGATATTAATCCAACATCTACCAGGCCGCGTAATAGATAATCCTTTAAGAGGGAGGGATTTTCTGGTACGACTTTATGCTCTGAATTCTGCTCGAATCCCCAGGTTAGGGGGCGCGCATTCAGGTGTTTGACGATTCCGATTCTCACTTTTTGTTTTTTTCCAGAAAAAAGATCCGTTTTTTTAGCCTATTTACCAGAAAAACGATATATCCCTTCCTAGCCAGAAAAATTAGTTTTTCCTTTCCTTTTCCAGGCTGTTTCCCGACTGTATTCCGAGGTAGGGACCTGTTCGTCCAATCTATGGAATGAGTCCGTCAAAACCGATGCTGATCAAAGTAGATTATGAGATCCTAAATGGTGATCATGAGGCTTTGCGTGCCTATTTGAATTCTCATGTAGAAGGGAATCCTGCTTCTGTAATTTTGGATTTGGATGGAGTGCAAGTGCTTACCTCGGTCGCTTTAGGGAGCCTGGTTGCTTTTGCAAATCGTCTCCGAGGCCAGGGTGTACTTTTGGAAACGATCAATGTCAGTCCTAAATTACTGGAAATTATTAAGTTAGTTTCTCTGGACCAAGCATTAGGTATTCGCTGATATATGGATGATAATTTTTCCAGTTTCTCTCAGATCACAGACGAAGAGTTCAAATTCATCAAGGATTTGATGTATAAGGAAACCGGAATATTCTTGGCGGATCATAAAAAGATAATGGTCCAATCCAGGTTGAATTCCAGGGCAAGAATGCATAAGATGCAGAATGTTTCGGAATATATCCGAGGACTGCAAGCCGACCGTAAGTTTTTTCAAAGCGAACTTACTGAACTCATCAATCGTATCACCACCAACAAAACTGATTTTTTCAGAGAAAATCACCATTTCGAATTTTTGAAAGATACCTTCTTCCCTTCAGTAGAGGAGAAGGCCTTGAAGTCCGGAAAAAAACAGCTTCGTATCTGGTCTAGTGCTTGTTCGACGGGCGAGGAACCTTATACAATCGCTGTAACTTGTGCGGAATATTTTATGCATAAGCCAGGTTGGGACATTAAAATACACGCATCCGATATCGACACAAATGTGGTACAAACCGCTCAAGAAGGTATTTATAAAGCGGATCGTTTGGAGCCTGTGAGTGAGGCTCTTAAAAAAAGATATTTTCTAAAAGTGAAAGATCTTTCCGGAAAAAATCAGGATACTTACCAGGTAAAACCTGAGATCAAATCTATGATCGAATTCCATAAGGTAAATCTTTTGGAAACTCCTTATCCGATAAGGGAGAAGGTGGATTGTATTTTTTGCAGAAATGTGATTATATATTTCGATAAGCCTACTCAAAAGAAAATTTTTGAGAACTTCGAGCATGTTTTGAAGGACAGAGGTCTTTTGGTGATAGGCCATTCTGAAACTCTTTTTGGGATTTCAGAAGCATATAAGTTCTTAGGTCATACTGTTTATCAGAAAAAACCTAAAATTTGATATTGGTTGGAGAAAATTTTATGTTCAAAACATTTTATGTTTTTCTAATTATTTCTCTTTTTTCTTTTTCTTCCTGCAAGAATAGAGAAGATAAAGAACTCGCAGAATGGGTAGAGAAGGGCGCTCTAGTTGTGGATGTAAGAAATCCTAGTGAATATGAAAAACGTCATTTTCCTGGAGCGGTAAATATCCCAATCGATAGTTTGCCTTTGAGAATTGACGAGTTAGGCTCTAAGGATAAACAAATCATTCTGTATTGCCAATCGGGTGGACGTAGCTTGAGAGCAAAAACATTCTTAGAAGAAGAAGGTTTTTCTCAAGTAAGAGACGCAGGGAGAATAGACCGTCTATTCTCCGCTGTTTCTGAGTGAATCTTTTAGTTTAATTTCCTAAACGATTAGAGTTTGAATTTTTCAGAGATATTTTTGAGTATCTCCGCTGTATTCGATAGGTTTCTGGAGGAAGAGGACATTTGTTCCGCTCCGGATGCAGTATTGATCGTATGCTCGTTGATCTGCATGATCACCTGAGAAATTTCTGAAACTGCTTTTTTCTGTTCGTCCGTAGCTAATTTTACCGCTTCCGACTCAGTCCTTACTTTTCCTGCGTTATCCGTTACAGCTTGGTTTATATCCGTCTGAGAACCTGTGATAGAATATAATCTATCCATCGCATCAGAAACCTGATCTACATTTCGGATGATCGCATGAATGATCTCTGTAGATGCTTGTATTCCTTTTGCTCCGCTATCTAATTCTCCTGTGTTTTTATTGATCATCGCAGAAATAGATTTGATAGAAGACGCTGTTTTTTCTGAAAGTTTGGAAATCTCTTCTGCAACCACTGCGAATCCTTTTCCTGCTTCTCCCGCTCTTGCTGCCTCTATCGCCGCGTTCAGTGCCAGAAGTTGAGTTTGTTCAGAGATATCATTGATGATCCCTATGATCGCGGTCATTTCCCCAGATGATTTCAGAATATTCGAGATCATCGCATTCATTCCGGAAAGAGATTCTTCTCCCTTTTTTGCCTGGAGAGAAATGGACTTTGCCATATTCAAGGTGGACTGGACCTCGTTGCCGATCTGATTCACACTTTGAGAAAGTTCAGTGATCTTGACCTGGAATTCAGAAATATTCTTGTACTGGTTGTATATGGAGCCGGAAATATTATCCATCCCCGCAGACATCTCCTCTACTGTGGCAGACATTTCTTCTGTAGAGGCTGCTGTGGATTGGGCTCCATTGGAGAAGTTTTCCGAACTCGCAGATAATTCTTCCGCAGAAGCCGCAAGTTCTTGGGAGATCTTCTGAATATCCCTTACTGAAGTTCTAAGGCTTTCTAAGAATGAGTTAGTGTCCTTACTTAGATCTCCTATCTCATCCTCATGGTAAATTTTTAGACTTGCCGTAAGGTCTCCACTAGACATGGCGCGGAATAATTCCCTTGCTTCCTGTAAAGGATGAAGGCGAATATTTACTATTTTATAAATAATGAATATAGAGACGATTAAGAAGACGAGAGCAAATGCGATGATCCTAAATAACATTTGATGAACCACTTCTGCAAGTTCGTCCTTGGATACTACTGCAGAAACTCTTAGGCCGTATTCGGGAACATCGTAAACAGTGGCGATTTTATCTTTTTTGAAAAAATACTCCATATGCTCTTCTGAAGGAAGGGTCATTAATTTTTTGCCCCAATCCGTTTTGCTCAGATCGAGTTTTAGGATAAGGGATTTATCTGGATGTCCTACAACCACTCCATACATGTCAGTGATTGCGATATATCCGTCCGATCCAATTGTGATCCCGCTAACAATTGCTTCTGTCATTTTACTGAGAGAGATTGCAAACCCTAAAATACCTACTACTTGGTTTCCGTCTTTGGTCGGAACTGTAAGAACTGCAACTGCTTCTCCTGTTACGGGAGAAGGATTTACCTTACTTAAAAGATTTTTTCCTTCTAATGCAGCTTTGATATTCGCATCAAAGCCTGTTCCTCCCCAGCGGAAATTGATCGCTTTTCCTGTGGCATCTGCGAATACTAAGGGATTTTCTTCCGGAGTGGATAAGAATACGTTCTCATAAGTATCATATTTTTTGAATACGTTTGCGAGAGTTGGGTTCAAATTTCCCTTATCTCTTGCGATAGTAGCTTTGACGAATGGGGCGTTAGAATTAACGAATTCCGCCAAGGTGGCTTGTTGATCGAAGAAAAATTTGATATGTTTTCCCGCGAGTTTCGAGATCTTCTTCATCTCGTCTATATAAGCTTCTTCCACATATTTTTTTGCTGTAAAGTACGCGAAGGAGGAAATCCCAACTGTAAGTAGAACTATAGTAATTGTGCTTACTGCGAGAATAATGATCTTTAAACTGTTTCTTTGCATTATGAGTTGAACCGGGATCGGATTATATTTTAAATTTTTCGGTTATATTTTTCAGCACTTCCGCAGTCGTTGCGAGGTTCTGAGCAGATGATGACATTTGTTCTGAACCGGATGCAGTATTTAAAGTATGCTCATTGATCTGAGTGATTACCTGAGCGATCTCTCTTACTGCTCTTTTTTGTTCGTCAGTTGCGAGTTTGACACCTTCTGCTTCTGTTCCAACACGATCAGATTGTTCATCCACAGATCTGTTCACAGATTCTTGGGCAGAAGTGATCTCGAATAGATGATTCATCGCCTCGCCGACTGAGTCCACGTTTTTGATAATACTATGCAGTATCTCAACGGAAGAGCGGATCCCTTTGGCACCCTCATCCAATTCGGAGTTATTTTTATTGATCATCTCTCCAATCGATTTGATAGAAGAAGCCGTTTTGACTGAAAGTTTGGAGATCTCTTCTGCAACTACTGCGAATCCTTTTCCTGCTTCACCTGCTCTTGCAGCTTCTATCGCAGCGTTCAAAGCGAGAAGTTGAGTTTGATCAGAGATATCATTGATGATCCCGATGATAGATTTCATTTCGCCGGAAGATTTCAGGATATTTTCTATCATATTACTCATTCCGGTAAGTGAACTTTCTCCTTTTTTTGCTTCTTGGGAGATGGATTCGGCGATCTGTAAAGTGTTTTTGATCTCAGAGCCTATCTTTCTAACGCCGGAAGATAGTTCTTTTATTTTAGTATGAAATTCTAATATATTCGAATATTGCCTATCGGTTACCGAGGAAATATTTTCCATACCTGCCGACATCTCTTCTACAGTAGCTGACATTTGTTCGGAAGAAGCCGCTGTAGATTGAGCGCCGGTAGCAAAACTCTGAGAAGAAACTGTTAATTCTTCCGCGGAAGACGCAAGCTCCATTGCAATCCTTTGGATATCCTTGAGAGAAGATCTAAGACTTGCTATAAAAGAATTCAAATCTGCACTCATTATACCGATCTCGTCGTTATACACAACTTGAATGTCCGAAGTCAGATCACCTTGGGCCATTATTTGGAAAAGTTTACTAGCATTTTCTAATGGATCTAATCTCTTCTTTAGAAGAACATAAAGTAAGAAAATGGAAATACCTACTGTGGCTAAACTGATAATTCCTATAGAAAGTAATAATTCTCCAAGCGCTTCTCTGATCTCTGTTTTAGGTTGGATTGCAATTACCGACATTCTCCATTGGTCCAATCTAGAAATCGTGGAATAACGATCTGCTCCTTTGAAAGTGAATTCAAAAATTTCTCCACTTTTCAATTCCAACATTTTTTTCCCGTAATCTTCTTTAGCCACATTCAGGTTCATGATCATTTCTTTTTTAGGATGGGCGATCACCAAACCGGCTTGGCTCATTACGGAAACGTAACCTTGTTCTCCAATGCGGATCTTATTTATTACTTTTTCGGAAACATCTTCGAAAGAGAGAGCTATATTCAATATTCCGACAATATTTGCACCGTTACGAATTGGGACAGAGATCACTGCAACAGGAAGTCCAGTGATTGGAGATTTTTGTGGCGATCCTAAGTAATGTTTTCCTTCTTGTACTGCGATTATGTTTTCTTTTAGCTCATCTCCTTGGGCCTTATAACCTAGAGACTTTCCATCTAAACTATCTGCTAAAATTCTTTTTTGTCCATCCAAGCTCATTACGAAGACGTTTTCGTAAATCCCATACCTTTGGTGTACATCTTTGAGAAGGTCGCCAGCGATTGGTTTTCCTGTAAGTGCTGTTTGTATTGCTCTTGGGTCAGCGGCTAACGTTTTAGCCACATTCGTATGAGAGAGTAAGAATGCATCGAACTCTTGGGCAACCACCGCTACCACATTTTGCATTTGGTTTAAGTGATTTTCTGTGATCTTTTTCTGACCGAAATAGTAGGCATTGCCCGAGATCAATAACGTTAGTACAGTAAGAATAACGATGCCTGCGCCTAGAAGAATGAACTTTAAACTGCTTTTTTGCATACCTATAATAAGGCCTTCCTGAAGAGGCTAAGAGATACAATAATTCGTCGGCCTAATCGGACAATTCCTTTCAGACCTTTGTCACCAGAGCGATTTTTATTTAAGGAGAAGGGGAATTGTATCTAGTAAAGTAGAGTAGTCAAGACTTTAGTGCGTTCGTGTTAGAGGGTTTGTAACCTTACTTACTTCGGATTATATAAGAATTGGCCCGGTTCTTGGTTGCCTTTTGGATAAGCGGGTAGAACTTGGAAAACGAATTGGAACCTGTCCATTATTCGGTGCTCTATCGGGAGATCATTTCCTTCTTCCTTTCTGTATTCGATAAGGACCGAGAACTCCTTTTTTTGGACGGAACAGCGGGAGAAGGAGGACATAGTCTTCTACTCTTAGAACAATTCCCCAATTCTAAATTGGTTTTGGTAGATCGAGACTCGGTCATGTTATCCAGGGCCCAAACAAGACTTTCCGCGTATTCTTCGAGAGTTATTCCTATCGAAGCCAATTTTTCGGACCTTGACTCCGAATTCTTGAACAGCCACGGTGTTTCCAATCCTCCCGATGGTATCCTTTTAGATTTGGGAATTTCTACATTTCATCTATTACATGCAGGTAGGGGTTTCAGTTTTAGAGAGAATGAACCTTTAGATATGAGACTTTCTTCTTCCGGTGGTATTTCTGCAGAAGATGTAATCAATACTTATCCCGAAAAAGCTCTGAGTAAAATTTTTTACGAGTATGGGGAAGAGCGTTGGACCAAGAAGATCGTAGAAGCGATCTTAGAAAGAAGAAGACATTCTCGGATCGGTTACTCAGGAGATCTTGCACAATTGGTTTCTAGAGTGATTCCTAGAAAATTTTGGCCTCCAGGAAGACATCCTGCTACAAGAGTTTTCCAGGCTTTAAGGATAGAAGTAAATCAGGAACTTCTTCATATAGAGATCGGGGTTAAAAAACTTTTAGATCTGGTCGCAAAAGGTGGACTATTACAAGTCATCTCTTTTCATTCTTTGGAAGATAGGATCATTAAAAACTTATTCAGAGATTATGCAAGAGGCGGAGAAGCTAAACTTCTGACTAAAAAACCAGCTCTTCCATCGGATGCAGAAACAAAAGAAAATCCTGCGTCTCGTTCTGCAAAATTACGTGTCATACATAAATCACTTCCTACCGATACTGAAGAAGAAGAGGAGGACGATGAAGAATGAGCAGGGTTTCAGAATTTTTGTCCATCCGTCTTTGGCCTGATCTAGGTTTTTTATTTAGAATATTTGGTTGGATTATAACTCCATTTAGTATCGCACTTCTATTTGTTTGGCAGAATGTTCAGGTTTCTAGATTAAATAGAGAACTCGCAATTGCTTCCCTAGAAAAAGAAAAACTTTTAAAGAAAAATGATGATTTAAAGATCGGAATGGCAACGTATACTTCTGCACGCAGGATAGAAGCGTTGTATCGTAAAACATATCATTATTTACCGATCACAGTGGGAGATCGGATCATTACAGTGACTCTTCCTCCAGAAAGAAATGAGGCGGAACTTGAAACTTTCAGAGCTCCTTAATCTTTTTCCAGATATTAAAATAATATCAGGATCTTACACTCCGGATGAAAACTTTAATTTTGTCCGCACAGATTCCAGAAAATTAGAACCGAATGATCTATTCTGTCTTCCTGATTCTTCGGGTGATAAAGGAGCAGAATATGCTAAGACTTCTTCTTCTAAATATATATTAATAGGATCTAAATTAAAAATCCCGAAATTAGAAAATAAGATCGTTCTTAAGACTGATCTTGATCCAGAAAGTCTGGCTGGTCCGATTGCATCTATAATTTTAGGGGACCCTTCTTCTAAACTGAAAGTGATAGGAGTTACCGGAACTAATGGTAAAACTTCTTTAACTCATATCTTAGCTTATCTAGGAGAATCTCAAGGAAAATCCTGTGGGATCATCGGGACAACTGGCGTTAAATTCAAAGGTGTTTTATCTGATACAGGATACACCACTCCAGATGCAAGTAGTCTTCAATCCATTCTGAAAGAAATGTATGATTCAGGAGTGGAATATGTTTTTATGGAAGCGAGTTCTCACGGATTAAAACTAGGAAGAACAAACGGGGTCCATTTTAAAGTAGGAGTATTCTCCAATCTCACTCAGGATCATTTGGATTTTCATCCGGACATGGAAGATTATCTGAATAGTAAGGCACTTCTGTTTTCTTCAGTAGCTTTAAATCCCGAAACTTTTGGCGTTATAGATTCGGATGCTCCGGGTGGAAAAGATTTTAAATCTGTCGTAGAGACTTCTTCTCCGAATCTAAAAATTTTCTCTCTTGGAAGAAGTTCAGGAGAATTTGAGATCCATTCGGAAAGTTTCTCTTTGGAAAAAACTTCTTACCAGATTAGACTTTCGGATGATTGGGGTGGAGATACAAATATCAGCACCAATCTTTTGGGCGGATTTAATGTTAGGAACACTGCACTTTCTTTTGTGACCGCACTCGGTTTAGGTTGGGAGAAAAAGTCACTTCTATCTGCCTTGGAAAGTATTCCTCAAATCCCGGGAAGATTTCAGATCTATTATAGCAAAGATAAATCTCGTATGGCTGTCGTAGACTATGCTCATACTCCAGATGCTTTGGAAAATATTTTAAAAAGTATCCGAGAATCCAAACCAAAGCAGCTTGTTGCACTTTTCGGATGTGGAGGGGATAGAGATAAAACCAAACGTCCTAAGATGGCGAAGATAGCGGGCGAACTTGCGGATCAGGTAATACTCACTTCAGATAACCCAAGAACAGAAGACCCGGAAAGTATCTTAGATGATGTACAGGCCGGTTTTCCTGTCGGATATTCTTTGATGCTTAGAGAAGTAGATAGAGCGAAAGCAATCCTTTATGGGATCTCTCACTTAAAAGAGGGGGGATGTCTTCTTGTAGCTGGAAAGGGGCACGAAGACTACCAGATCATAGGCCGAGATAAAAGGCATTTTGACGACGGAGAAGAGATCCGGAAGGCATTCGGTATCTAGTTGCAAATCCTCTAACCGGCATGCGCTGGATCTAAATACAAAAAAAATGTCTCAGATCCTGGCTTACGTCGATAATTAAGTCAGAGAAGAAGATTTTCTTTTTTACGTTTACTCGTACTTAGCGCGGGCGAATCTGTCTTCCTAGAAACGATATGTTTTATTTTTTATACGAAAGATTTTTCCAAGACCTAGATTCCTTAAGACTTTTCAGCTATGTAACTGTCCGTGCTTTGATGGCGGGATTGACTTCTATGTTCCTGACTTTTTGGTTTGGGGGAAGGGTGATCGATTTCTTACATGGATTAAAATTTAGAGAAAGTGTAAGGGACGACGGGCCAAAATCTCATAGCGCTAAATCTGGAACTCCAACAATGGGTGGTCTGATGATCGTATCAGCCTTGGTTGTATCCGTTCTTCTTTGGGGAAATTTAAGAAATTCTAATATTCTTCTGTTGCTCGCATGTTCTGTTTCTTTTGCTGCTTTAGGATTTATAGATGATTACATGAAATCTGTAAAAAAGATCAAGGGTGGAATGAGGGCTCGCACTAAATTTGCAGTTTCTGTGGTTTTAGCTGTGATCTTTTGTGTAGTGTTCTTATATTCTACTGGAGAAGCGCCAAAGGGTACTACTGGTAAAATCCTGTTCCATTTAACGGATCTATTCTTACCTTTCGTAAAAGGGCCTATTTTGTCTTGGGGATATTTTGCGATCCCATTTTCTATTTTAGTAATATTAGGATCTTCTCATGGAGTAAACCTAACTGACGGCTTGGACGGCCTTGCTGGTGGAACTGCAGGGATTGTAGTTGGGACTCTCGGATTGATCGCATATGTTTCTGGAACACCAGTTGCTGCAAATTATCTAAATATTCCTTATCTTCCTCATGCTCATGAATATAGTGTGTTTCTTGCTGCATTAACTGGAGCATTGATCGGATTTCTTTGGTTCAATAGTCATCCTGCGCAAGTATTCATGGGAGATACTGGATCATTATTCTTGGGTGCAACCATCGGACTCACTTGTGTAATGTTGAAGAAGGAAATCTTACTAGTCATCTTAGGCGGGATTTTTGTTGCAGAGTCTCTGTCTGTAATCTTACAAGTTGGCTCTTTTAAGCTGACCCAAAAGAGAATTTTCAGAATGGCCCCTTTACATCACCATTTTGAATTGGGAGGAGTTCCTGAAACAAAGGTTGTCATCCGTTTCTGGATCGCAGCAATCATTCTTGCGATCATCTCCTTATCTAGCTTAAAAATACAATGAAGGCACTCGGGAGAAGGTTCAAAGATTTTTGGGAATCTCCCGGTTCCCCTTTCGATCTGGTCCTAGTTGCATCCGTATTCTTTCTTTTACTTTTTGGAATATGTGTGATGTATTCCAGTTCCTCCGTCACCGCATGGAGAGAATTCCAAGACTCCGAATATTTTCTGAAAAAACAATTAGCTTGGGCGACCATTGGCCTTATAGTATTTTTCTTCTTTGCAAATTTTCCTTATAAACGTTTAGAAAGATTCGCGTTAGGCGGAATTATAGTCAGCGTTTTACTTTTAATTTTAGTCTTTATTCCAGGAGTTGGAAAATCCGTAGGGACTTACTATGGAAGAAACTTCCATAGATGGATCGGGATAGGGCCGTATCAGTTACAACCTTCTGAGATCGCTAAGTTGGCAGTGGTAGTTTATCTATCTTCTTTAATCGTAAAACTGAAACTAAAAGAGACTAGAGATCCTAAAAAGTTTATTCTTCCTGCAGTTTTATTACTCGCAGTTTTGATCTTGATCCTGGCAGAGCCTGCTTTCGGAACCACGATGGAAATTTTATTTGTGGTGATAGCTTTTGTATTCTTATTTGGATTTCCAGTTAGGAACCTTCTTCTTGTAGGTTTGGTATCTCTTCCTTTAGCTTATCTTCTGATCAGCCAAGTAGGCTATAGAAGAAAAAGAATGGAAGTTTGGTTAGATCCATATCGTTTTCGTTACGATGAAGGCCACCAGTTAGTTACCTCTTTCAGAGCATTTTTGGATGGAGGCTGGTTCGGAAATAAATTGGCCAGCGGATATGCGCATAGATATCTAACTTATAGTCATACTGACTTCGTTCTTGCTACCTATGTAGAGGACTTTGGATTTATAGGCTTTTTATTTTTCTTTGCTTTAGTGATGATACTTCTTTCTAGAGTGTATGTTCTTCTCAAAAGAGTAGAGGACCCATTCGGTTTTTATCTAGGAGCAGGCTTACTTTTTATTTTGGGGACCCAATTCGTTATTAATAGTTATGTAGTAACTGGATTATTTCCGATCACAGGGATCAGCTTACCTTTTATGAGCTACGGAGGATCTTCACTTCTCGTGGTTTTGGCGGCCTTCGGAATCCTTGTCAATATAACCAGAAAAGAAAACATAGGCGTATGAGATCGGTTTTAATCGCAGCAGGGGGCACAGGAGGCCATATTTCTCCTGGGGTCGCTCTCGCAGAAAGTCTTGTAAGTCGAAAAGATTCTTTAGATATTTCTAACGTTTTTCTACATTCTCTTATCCGAAATAAGGATAATCCAGATCTGAAACAAGCTCCTTGCGAAGTGGTCTGGCATAATACTCCTTCTCTTTCCGGAAATATTCTTTTATTACCTTTTAGATACGTATTCCAACTTCTAAAGTCTTGGATCAAGTTTAGACAACTTGGTGTAGATGCAGTTGTGGGAATGGGTGGATATTCAAGTGTACCAGCTCTTCTATACGCGGTGATATTTGGCAAAAAACTGTATCTATGTGAACAGAATTGTATTCCTGGAAAAGTAAATCGTATCTTCTTTAGATTTGCAGATAAGGTTGCATTCAGCTTTCCACCTAAAGACACAAAAGTTTCCTGCAGTTGGGAAATATTAGGAAATCCTTTAAGATCTAAAACTATCCCTAAACTTGCTTTGAAGTTCAGTGATAAATGGGATCCTAAAAAGAAAAAACAATTTAACGTTTTAGTAATGGGTGGTTCTCAGGGAGCAAGACAGATCAATAATATGGTAGTCAACCTTATGAAACACGAAGTGATCCAGGAAAGATTCCGTTTTAGGATGCTCACCGGGACTGCATTATACGACGAGGTTTCTAAGAAAACTAAGGATGCGGATCTTATCTCTTATTCGGATAATATGGCTGAACATTACGATTGGGCGAACCTAGTAATTGCTCGTTCTGGTTCTGGAGTTCTTTCGGAATGCGCAGCTTATGCACTTCCTATGATACTCATTCCTTATCCCTTCGCAAAGGATGATCACCAGACTGCGAATGCAAAGTATATGGAAGCAAATGGGGCGGCCGCTTTACTCGAACAACGAGACGAGGATGAAAGCAAATTATTCCGCATCCTGAACGAGTATGCGGAGAAGCCTGAGCTTCTAAACGAAATGTCTATTAGATCATTAGAATGTTCTCATGTAGAGGCATCTACTGAAACCGCCAGTTTTTTCTTCGAAAATACTAAATAATGGGAAACGGATCTATTCAACAGAGATTAGGATTTTCTAAACCTTTTTTTCTTGGTATCGGTGGTTCCGGTATGTCCAGTCTTGCTCATATATTAGCAGATGCTGGTTTCGAAGTTTCAGGTTATGACGGTAAAAAAAGTCAGATAACTGAAAACTTAGAGAAGAAGGATGTAAAAATATTCTCCAAACTTTCCGATCTGGGAGAGAATATTGAATATGATGCAGCTATTTATTCTTCTGCCATTCGTTTGGATTCGCATCCTATTGCGATGTTCTTTAAACAAAAAGGGATCCGATTCTTTCATAGATCAGAAGTTTTGCATCTTTGTTTCGAGCATCTGACTTGTATTGCAGTTGGAGGTTCTCACGGGAAAACTACAACGACTGCGATGACCGCTCATATACTCAATGATCTTGGATATTCTCCTTCCGTAATGGTAGGCGGTGATGTTTCCTTTTTAAATGGAGTGGGTGGGAGATTTTCTTCTGGTAAGATTGGAGTTTTCGAATCAGATGAATCGGATGGAACATTCTTAAATCATAAAGCCCAAGTGCGTATCCTCACGAATATTGATGAGGACCATCTGGACTTCTATCATACTCGAGAAAAATTATTAGAAGCATTTTCTAAGTTTATTTCTTCCGGAACCGAGACCGTGGTTTTGGATTCGGATGATCCTGGAATTGCGGATTGCCTTGGGTTAGTGCAAGACAAATCAAAAATTTTCGGTTTTACTTCTTCGGAAGAGAACACTAAGTCGAAAGATTTTAGAAAATTAGTACATTATAAAATAGAAAATAATAAACTTATATTCTATTTAGATGGAAAAGAATTCGAGATCAGCTCCAGATTTCCAGGAAAACATTATCTTACGAATTCACTTGCAGGAGTTCTTGCTGCCTATTCTTTAGGAGCAGATCCTAAAGAGGCCGCAAGGTCTGTTTCTGAATATGCTGGAGTCAAACGTAGATTAGAGTATATCGGAAATAAGAATGGTGTGGATATTTATGATGACTACGGGCATCATCCCACTGAGGTCCAAGCAGTTCTTTCTTCTATTCGGGAGTTATCTGGAGGAAGAGGAAAACCTGTGATCCTATTCCAGCCTCATAGATATACTCGGACCAAAAACTTATTTCAGGACTTCGCCAAAAGTTTGGACCAAGTGGAGACAGTTCTACTTCTTCCAATCTATTCCGCCGGAGAAGATCCGATTCCTGGAGTTTCTTCCGAATTAATCGCAGACAAAATGAGGATAAGACCCAAAATCCTTTCGGGAAATCTCGCGGAAGATCTTTCTATATTAAAGGACCTTCTTAAGTCAGGCGATGTTTTTGTAAGTTTAGGAGCGGGGAATGTTCGGGACTGGGGACTGGAACTCTTGAATTCCTAAATTCTATTTTAGAATTTCTAATACACTTATTATACTTATGCAAAGAGCAATACATCTAAAAAGTATTGGACGAATCGCGAAAATCCCGCATTCTGACAAGTAGTAGAATGAAGTTAGTAATCAATATCCCTTGCTATAACGAGGAAAAAACTCTTTCTACGGTGCTTGCCGAGATCCCCAAAAAGATCCCTGGTATCAAAACGATAGAAGTTCAAATCGTAGATGACGGTTCTACCGACCGTACCTCAGAGATCGCCGCTGCATACGGTTGTAAAATTATTTCTCACAAAAAGAACTTAGGATTGGGCAGAGCGTTCAAGTCCGGTGTAGAAGCTGCTCTGGAAAGTGGTGCGGACATTTTCGTAAATACAGACGCGGACAATCAATATCCTTCTTCCTATATTCCTGATTTAATCAAGCCAGTCATGGCAGGTTCTGTAGACATTGCCATCGGAAACAGAGTGCCTTGGAAGGTAGAATATTTTTCTCCCTTAAAGAAAACTCTACAATGGTTCGGAAATCTGGTTGTTCGGAATTTAATCGGCACTGATATTCCAGACACTGTTTCTGGATTTAGGGCATATTCCAGAGAAAGTCTTTTAAGGCTAAATGTAACTACTAAGTTTTCTTATGTTTTAGATACGATCGTGCAAGCAGTCAAAATGGATCTTGCAGTTTCTTCTATTCCGATCCCTACGAATCCACCAACTAGAAAATCCAGATTGTTTAAAAACATTTTCCAACATATGTGGAAATCCGGAACTTCTTTAGTAAGGTTATTAATTATATATAGACCCTTTCAGTTTTTCGGTGTCTTGGCTATTACTACTTTTATTCCTGCATTAGCGATTGCGATCCGGTTTCTGATCTTTTTCTATTTAGGAATTGGAAAAGGGCATGTGCAATCTTTGCTATTTGCTGTGGTGTTAGTGATTATATCCGGATTATTTTTAGTTTCCGGGATTCTCGCCTTTCTAATAGGAATGAATCGGAAATTGAACGAAGAGACTTTGTACTATGAAAAGAAATCACATTTTCGGAAACAATCGGAACTGAATGCAGATAATATTAGGAAAATAAAACTTCGTAATAATTGAGTTCTTCCGAAAGCCTTTCCGTAAATAAGATAAAGCTTTATAAATATGAAATCCTCCTCTATTGCCTTACTTGGTCCTGTTCTTCCGTATAGGGGAGGTATCGCGCAATATACTACTTTTTTAAAAAGATCTTTAGAAAAAGAATGTGTATTAAAAACAATTTCATTCAGCAGACAATATCCTGGTTTTTTATATCCCGGAAAATCAGATAAGGATCCTTTTTCTGATATCGTTTCAGAAGAAGGAGTCGAATACACATTAGATTGTTATAATCCATTTAGTTGGAAAAATGCCGCTGATTCTATTATTCAAGAAGGAATAAAGACAGTCATTTTAAATTGGTGGACGATCTTCTGGGCGCCAGCGTTTGCATATATTTCATATCGTTTGCGAAAACGAGGGATAACGACATTATTCTTATGTCATAACTTGACTGATCACGACGCTAAGTTTTGGAAGCGTAAATTAAGTTGGTTCCTGCTGTCTCAATCAAATGGGTATATAGTTCATTCAACAGAACATGAAAAACTTTTGCTCTCTAAATTTCCAAATAAACCCGTTCTGAAAATTTTGCATCCTATCTATCAACAATTTCCTCCTGCTAAAAAAACATTAGGCAAACGAGGGAAATTGGAATTACTCTTTTTTGGATTTATTCGTCCGTATAAAGGTCTGGATCTATTATTAAGTTCTTTGGCTAAACTGAATGATCCGGATATTTATCTTACTGTAGTGGGAGAGCCTTGGGAAAACCCGGATAAGATCATACAAGAAGCAGAAAAATTGAATCTTAAAAATGTAGAATTTCATCTTACTTATACAAGTGATCAAGAAGCTGCTGAATATTTTGATAGAGCAGATATTATTGTTTTACCTTATCGCACCGCATCCGGTAGTGGAGTGGCTACTATCGCATACAATTATGAGCGTCCAATATTAGCAACTAGGGTAGGCGGGTTTATAGATGTTGTTAAAGAAAATGAAACCGGTTTTTTAATACAGCCTAATTCTCTTTCAGATCTATCTCAGAAAATTTCGGAATTAGATCGTAATAAGTTATCATCTATGAGAGCTGGTATCCGGAAGTTTAAAGAAAAATTAACTTGGGACTATCTTGCACAAAGTTTGATCAAATTTATAAAAGAAAAGAATGAATAAAAGAGGATTTGAATCATTCTACCATGAGTAAATTAAAATCTTTAATAAATAAAATTCCATATAAGATGTGGAGTCGTCTATTTCTGATTTTTGTAATTATCTTTTTCTGTATCTATCTATTCAAAATCGATTTTTCTAAACTAGAAGGTATTCGTTTCGATTGGGTAATGGTGGGTATAGCTACTTTTTTTGGATTAATATTTCGTTTCTGGGGAGTATTTATCTGGCGTTCTATATTGACCGATTTAGGTAGCCAGACTCTGCCTCGATTTCCTGAGATGAGTTTCATTTATGCTAAGGCTTGGATGGGTAGATATATACCTGGTACTGTAACTTGGATAGCAGGTAAAATTTATATGGCGAACAGCCATGGTATTTCAAAGAGTCGTTTAGCAGTTTCTTCTTTATTGGAAGGGGGAATGCAAGTTGCGGCTATCGCAACAGTTTCGGCTTTATTGATCGCTTTTGATTTTCGTCTTTCTCTTCTAAATTTAGAAATTAGATTAATGCTTCTAGGTTTAGGTCTTTTATGCCTTTTGGTATTAACTCCGCCTATCTTTAATCGTTTAATGAAAATCGCTTTTAGATTACTTCGAAAAACTGAAGCAAGTGAAGAGCTTAGTGTTACCCCAAAAGCAGTTTTTAGATCTTTTCTTTTATATGCTTTCGGGACTTTTATTTCCGGAACTTCCGTATTTTTTTTGACTCAGGCTCTTTATTCTACCGTTCAATTTGATCTTTATTTTTATCTAGTCGGCGCTTTTAGTATGGCAGGTGCGATCGGTATGGCTGTTCCGTTTCTTCCAAGTGGGATTGGTATTCGAGAAGGTGCTTTAGTTCTATTTTTGTCTCCGATCTTTTCTGGAGAAGGTGCGGTATTGATCGCGATAGTCACTAGATTATGGGCTGCAGTTGCAGATCTATTATTCTTATTTTTTTCATGGCTGATCGTTAAGTTGCCATTTAAATTATCCTCTTTGAACGACAATGGAGATAACGGATGAAAAAAGTATTATTTTCCGCTTTCATTGGTGCCGGCAATATAGGTGACGAGGCGATTGCAGAAGTCCTAGTTGATAAATTTAAAAAAGAATCATCTATCCAAATCTCAATCTTAAGTAAGAACATTCAAAGAACTGAAAAAATCCTATCAGATCCTAAAATTAAAATATTAAAACAAAGTATTTTAAGCTTTTTTAATGAAGTAAGACGATGTGATATTTTCGTCTTGTCTGGTGGCGGCTTATTACAAGACGGATCTAGTGCTTTAAATATACCCTTCTACTTTTTGCAAGTCTTCCTAGCTCGAGCAGTTTTTAAGAAGAAGGTTATATTATTATGCATTGGAGTTGGCCCTATTAAGACATTTTTGGGGAGCTTTTTTCTGAGATCAATGGCTCCTCTTACTGAATATTCATTAGTAAGAGATAAAGAGTCCGAGCAATTATTGATTGAACATAAATTTAATCCGAAATCTATAGACGTTGCTTACGATATAGTCTTTAATTTCCAAAACTCTCCCGATAAAAATTGGAAAACATATAAACAACCTTATGTTTTATTTTGTCCGAGGGATTGGTTTTTCAGTAAGTCATTTTTACCCGTTAAACTATCTTTAAAGTTTTCTAGAGCTTATCAAGGGAGTTCTTTGATAAAATACAGAGAGAATTTATTAAAATTAGTCTCGAATGTATTAGAGTTAGATAAAAAAACTACAATTATCGGAATTCCATTTTTTCTTTCCCAAGATATTGACTTATTATTTTGGATCAAGGATAGATTGAATAAAGATCAAGTTGAAAGATTTTTAATAATCGATCGAGAGATAAGTGCAGGGGAATATATATCTATTGCGAAAAAATCAAAATGTATCATAGGGATCCGCCTTCATTCTTTGATCTTAGGCGCACTTACGCTAAAACCAATGGTCCCTATCGTATATTCAGACAAAGTTTCTAATTTTATCAAATATATGAAATTGGGATCTTCATCTACTTATTTAGAAAATCCTAATTTTGATGTGGATCATGTGATAAAGTGTTATAAAAGAGCGATAGCTCCTGCACAGGATATTAAATATTCTTCATTCCTAAAACAGATACAAAAAACGAATGAAAAGTCTTTGGATACAGCTATAAAAAAGCACTTTTTATAATTATCTATTAAAACGCTTTTTCCGCTCCATCTCCCACAAAATTCCAATGCCCCATTTTACGATCCTGTCTTGGATCAGATTTTCCGTAAAGATGCAAAGTATATCTTTCATCAGAAAGATACTTCGCCCAAAGAGCGGATTCAGGAAGATAATCTTGTCCTAAGATATTTTTCATGGAAGAAGGTTGGGAAGAAAGTTCCGAAGGAAGGGGAAGCCCAGTAAGACATCTCAATTGGAGTTGGAACTGAGAAATATTCGCCCCGTCTTGTGAGAAATGACCTGAGTTATGAGGTCTTGGAGCAAATTCGTTTAAAACGATCTTATCACCTTTAATAAAAAATTCCAAACCGAATACGCCTACGTAATCTATTCCTTCTGCGAGGATTTTAGCAGATTCTATCATTTGTTTTTTGATAGGGTCTGAAAAATTTCCTGGATGGATGGTTGTATCCAAAATATGATTTTTATGAATATTTTCAGAAGGAGAAAAACAAAGTATATTTCCTTTTTGATCCCTTGCTAGGATTACTGAACCTTCTTTGTCGAATTCATACCATTCTTCTAAGATCAGATCGAGCGGTTCTTGTCCAAGCGATCCAACCCATGCTCTAAATTCTTCCTTACTTTTGAATTTCGTCTGACCCTTCCCATCATAACCAAAGGAAGAAGTTTTTAATACTGCGGGGAACTTGGAAGTCTCTGCAGCTTTTGTAGCTTCTGCCTTATCTGTGATCGGATAGAAAGGCACAGTAGGAAGTCCTAATTTAGAAAATAATGTTTTTTCTCTGATCCTATGTTGTGCGATCCGGATACATTCCGGACTTGGAAAGACCGGAAGAGAATTTTTTTGAGAATATTCGGAGATAAGGTTTAGTTCTGCTCCTGGTATATTCTCAAATTCGAATGTAAGTGCATCTATAGACTTTAAGAATGTTTGAAGTGAATTTTCATCTTCGTAAGGAGCAACTGTTTCTACGGCTCCTACTAAGGAAGCAGGACTATTTCTTTCAGGAGAATAAACGGATACTTGATAACCCATTCGGATCGCTTCTTGGGCGAACATTCTTCCTAGTTGCCCAGATCCCATAACTCCAAGTCTTGCAGGAGGAACTAGAATTTTTGTCATATTAGGTCTTTGTTTTTGGACAATGCTTCTTCTCTAATATCGTTTCTGTATTGTTCCAATTTTTTAGATAATGTTTCGTCTTGAAGGGACAATATTCTTGCGGCAAGCAGTCCTGCGTTCTTTGCTCCCGCAGTTCCGATCGCAAGTGTTCCTACAGGAACTCCACCTGGCATCTGCACTATGGACAATAAGCTGTCCATTCCGGATAGCGCCTTACTTTGTACAGGCACACCGAGCACTGGTAAGGTAGTAAGAGAAGCCACCATTCCTGGAAGATGAGCCGCTCCACCGGCACCCGCGATTATAATCTCAAAACCTTTGGATCTTGCAGATTTAGAAAATTCAAATAATAGTTCTGGAGAACGATGTGCGGATACGATTTCGGTATGACATTCGATTCCGAATTGTTTTAGGATGGAGACCGCTTCTTTCATGGTTTCCCAATCCGAACTGCTTCCCATTATAACAGCGACTTTCGTTTTCACACTTGCAAATTCCTTTAATATCGATCCACCGGCAAGTCCGAAAACACCGATGAACCATTGGTTTATGAATTTAATTCTTCTACGGCTCTTTCTAATTTCATTCCTCTGGAAGCTTTTGCTAATAGATAAGAGCCGGAAGGCACTTCTCTGCGGATTGTATCTACTAAGTTTTTAAGTCCTTCTTCGTCACCAGGAAAGGAGAAGGATAGAAGTCCTTGATTTGCTTTTTTTCGAAAACTCTTTAGCGCATGAGAGGATTCTGTTCCGAATAGAAAGAGTCCTTTGCAATTCTTTAAACCAGCCGCAAAACTTCCGATCTCAGTATGGAATTTGCGGGAATAATTTCCGACTTCTTTCATGTCTCCTAGTACTGCGTAAAATCCTTCTTCTCCTGCAATTTGAGAACATGCTTCCAGAGAAGATAACATGGATTCTCTATTTGCGTTATAGGTATCGTTTAGGATTTTATAATTTCCCACTTGGAAATCTAATCGTTTGTCACCGGATCTAAAATTTTTGATCCCGTTTTGTATCCATTCAGTAGGAGTTCCAATATCTTCCAAAACGGAAACACATAATGCCAGGTTTTCTAACAACTTGATCCCAGGTAGACTCCAATCCAAAGTAGAATTTAAAAAGGAAATTTTAAATCCTTCTCGGTTTGTTTCTAAAATTTCTATTCTTCTTTTAAGTGGGACAGACTTAAATTTGATACCGTAACGTATACATTTTCGTTTTAGGAAATTCTTATATTCTCCAGTTTCAGGATAGAATAATGATCCACCTTTATACATTCCTTCCAGAACTTCTGCCTTAGCTTTTGCGATCCCTTTTCTGGAACCTAATAATTCTATATGCGCAGTTCCAATAGTGGTGATGAGTGAATAATCTGGCCTTGCCATTTTGGTTAGCCGGGAGATTTCTCCTGAATGATTCATCCCCATCTCGCATACAACATATCTTGTCTTTGAGTTGATCTTGAATAATGTGAATGGAACTCCGATCTCGTTATTATAGTTTTTTTCCGTGACCAATAAACCTTCTTCTAACGGAGAAAGACAGGAGGACAAGATCTCTTTGGTAGTTGTTTTTCCACTTGAACCGGTGACCGCGATTAAAATTGGATTAAATCTGGATCTATGAAATGTAGCAAGTTTCCCGAGTGCGAGTAATGTGTCTTTCACTTGGATTGCTTTTTCTCTTTGTTCTGAACTGAGGCCTTCCAAGATTGGATGACCCTTCTCGCATAAAAAATGAGAGGCACCTTTTTCTAATGCATCTAATATAAATTCGTGTCCGTCCCTATTTCCTCTTAACGGTACGAATAAGGTTCCAGGTTCCACCATTCCGGATGCTGTGCTTATGCTTGTGATCTCTGATTCTTTTTGAAAGGAGAAGTCGGATGGACTTTCTAGTACCCTTCTTACAGTTTCCGGATCGTATTGGAATGGTGCTTTCATCAGACCCAATATCTTCCTACCTAAAATACTCGCAGTCTATTTTTAAAAATTCCTCTTGCAAGCTTCCGGTTCTGGTTTTCAAGTATGCGGGATGCGAAAAACCAAGGTTGTTTTAATCGGTTTAGGAAGGATCGCTTCTTCCTTGGAAAAAGATCCGTATCGGTCTAAGCCCTGCACTCATTCCGGGGTCCTATTCTCCTCTTGGGGTAAAAAGAATTTTGAGTTTGTAGGAGGAGTGGATCCTAATCAGGACAAAAGGGAAAATTTCAGCAAGCAGTGGAAACTTTCCGACCAGTTGACCTTCTCCGATCCATACCATTTACCTTCTAAATATAAACCTGACCTTGCGATCATTGCGAGCCCATCTGAAGATCATTATAGAAACGCACTCGAATGGATCGAAAGAGGTGTTAAAAATTTCCTGATCGAAAAACCAGTCTGTGAAACTTTTTTACAAGCTAAGGATCTAGAAAAAATTTCCCGTAAGAAAGGAATACGCATTTGGATCAATCATGAGAGAAGATACCATCCCAAATATGTATGGGCAAAGCAGGTTCTGGACTCTCAAAAGTATGGACCGATCCGTACGATTCGAGCATCTGTTTTGACTTCTGCCTTGGCTCCTGGTAGGGCATTCCAAGGAAGGACAGGGCCTTTATTCCATGACGGAACTCATGCTGTGGATTTGATCTATTGGTTTTTGGGTAAGCCTGATCGGATCCGATCTTCTTTGACTAGAAGAAAGGGGATACCGATTGAGGATAGAGCGCTCGCATTCTTGGAATATAAGTCTGGGCCTGCGGTGTTTTTGGAAGCTGGGGGTGCTCGAAAGTATTTCCAATTCGAGATAGATATTATGACTGAAGAGGCCCGCATTCTTCTCTCCAATGATGGTATGAGACTTTTCGTTTCCAAACCTTCTAAGAAATACAAAGGATTTAATAGTTTGACGGAAGTCTCATTTCCCGAAAAATCATTCCTCGGATCGAACCCGTTTATGAATCTTTATGCAGAGATACGCAATGTACTTACGGGGAAGTCGGAAAAAATGACCGGTGACATCGGAGAAAATCTAGGTATCATGGAACTTTTACATAAAATCAAATCCGGCGCCGAAATTAGAACTGTTTCGTCCATCTAAACGTATGCCTGCAAGTTCCCAATCTACATATTTAAATCAATTACCTGCTTATTCCGCAAGAGGGAGATACTATAGAGGTAGCTTCTTTCTTTGGAAAAAAATATTCGGTCTATTCTGGTATTATAAATTTGTAAGATTATTTCTATCTTCCAAATCAAGAGAAGAAAGAGAATTAGAATTTTATAAATCATTGGGCATAGAATGCAGAGACTTCTTTTTAAAAATGGGAGGAGTGTATGTAAAACTTGGTCAGTATTTCGCATCACTCTCTCATCTATTCCCTGAAAGTTTCACAGAACCATTGCAGGACTTACAAGATAGAGTTCCTCCTCATCCCTTTTCTGAAATTAAAGAAAGATTCAAAAAAGAATTCGGGAAAGAGATCGCAGAAGTATTCCCTGATATTTCGGAAGCACCTTTAGCATCTGCATCCATCGCTCAAGTGCATTCTGCCACTTTTAAGGGAGAGAAAGTAGCGGTTAAAATTTTATATCCGGGCATCGAAGATATTATCCAAAAAGATTTAAAGGCAGTTCGCAAATTCCTGAAAAGGATCAATCGATTCCTGGTTACATTCGATTTCAAAATAGTTCATAGGGAAATTGCAAAATTAGTAGGAAGAGAAACTGATCTTCGTTTAGAAGCCGAGTCCATGGATCGTATGGCCAGATATTTTGCAGAAGAGCCTGATTATGTTTTTCCTAAGCTGATCCCTGAGTGGAGCGGCAAAAGTGTTTTAACTGCTCAATTTATAGAAGGAAAGCGGATCACTCAAGCCGGCACATTAAAGAAAGGCCAAGCAAAGTCTAGGCCAGTAGATCTTTTGATCAGAGCATATATCCTTATGATATTTGAATATAGGTTTTATCATGCAGATCCTCATCCAGGAAATATGATCTATACTCCTGATGAAAAACTTTGTTTTATAGATTTCGGTGCAGTAGGGGAGATTCCTCCTAGCCAAGCTATCGCTCTGAGAAAGATCATTCTTTGCGCAATGACAAAGGACTATCCTGCACTTGTTGAGGCCCTCGATGAGTTAGGGCTTGTTTCTAAAAAAGCAGATAGAGAGAAGTTAGAAGAAGTAGTCCGTTATTCCATGGAAAAACTTTCTAAGTTCTTGTCTGATACGGATTCATTTAAGAATATTAAGTTTGAACAGATCCATACACCAGAAGATCTGAAATTTTTAAAAGAGATCAATTCAAGTCTTCGTGGACTTCTTAGAATGATCCAATTGCCGACAGCTCTTGTCCCATTGGAGAGAGTTCTTGGTCTTCTTGTTGGGATTACTGCAAATCTGGATCCATATCGTACTGTTTTGGATTATGGCGAAAAACCATTTAAGGGTCTGGTCTTCCAAGGAGAGAACCAATGGCAGAAGGTTCTGGTTCAGGAAGGTGGTATCTGGGGACAGGCTGTTTCTCTTCCTGGAGAATTATTACAGGCTGTTAAAAATTTAAACAGAGGCAAACAAGCCTATAAACTTCCGGACCTGGAACAACATACTAAGAAGATGTATTCTTTAGGTCATCAGATCATCAGTACAGCATTTATACTTTTTGGTGTCCATTATGGAACCGATAGATTGGATAAAGGGATCGAAACTCAAGCAATGGTGGCTTACGGGGTATCCGTTTTCTTCGGAATCCTCCTTGCTCTATCCGTTATCAAAAATAAATTCAGCTCTAAAAGGAATCGTCAGTGAAATATTTCGAAAAGAAATTCTTAGAGGTATATCCCCCTATCTTCATCATTAGCGTGATTGCTGGAACAGTTATAGATCTAGTTACCAAATATATCGCGATACTATACCTAAGACCTCATAACCCTATCGAATTGATGGGAGATTTTTTCCGTTTAACCCTGACTTTCAATACCGGTTTTGTGATGGGTCTTTTCCAAGGATTTCCAAGGACCTCTTTGTCTCTGACTGCAGTTGCGATCTTAGTGTTAATCGCATATCGTTGGAAAAATTCTGACCTAGGGCATCCGGCTGGTTGGGCTCTTGTAATGTCAGGAGCATTCGGAAATTTTATAGATAAGTTTTTCGTAAAAATTATCGGGATCGGAGCTGAGTTCGGATTTGTAGAAAATCGTTACGAAGGTAGATTTATCGGAGTGGTAGACTTCCTAGACTTTGATTGGCCGAACTGGCTTTTGATTGATAGATGGCCTGCATTCAATTTCGCAGACTCTTGTGTGAGTGTAGGATTGGTGATATTGATCCTAACTATGAAAATCGAAGAGGATAAGAAGTAGTTTTGAATTTTCTACAACTCCCCATTTGGAAAAAGATAATAAAGAAGAAGGGAACCTCCAACCCGGAGATTATACGTTTTCTTCGAGAAACTTCTGTGTTCGGAAAATTGAAAAGAAGGACCTTGCATGAAATTGCAAGATTAGTTCACGTTAGACAATATTCCGAAGGAGAGGAAATTTTCAGACAGGGAGAAGCCGGAGCAGGATTTTATATGATCTTTGACGGCAAGGTAGCGATCCGTTCCGTAAGAGACGGAGTAGAATTGGACCTGGCTCATTTAGACCAACATTCATTCTTCGGAGAACTTTCTTTATTCTCTGAAGAGAGAAGGACTGCAACTGCGATTGCACAAGAACCTTCTACATTACTTGGATTTTTCCAACCTGACTTAAAAGAAATTATAGAAACCAAACCTAAGATTGGGATTGAGATACTTTTAAGTCTTACTGGAGTTGTGGTAGAAAGACTTCAGAAAACCAACCAGTTATTGGAAAAAGCTTATTACAAGGGCAAACAAAAAAATGCCTGATCATCATAATGCGAAACCGCTCTCCACATATGTAATCCGATTTATATTTTTCTTTTTAGTCGGAGCGGCCATTGTATTTTTTACAATTGGTCTGCAACTTCTTGTAGTTCCGATCGCTCTTTCCTTAATTCTGTTTTATATATTTAACGGAACCATAAACTACTTCGAAACCTTGGGTGTGCCTAGGATTATTTCAGTTGCCATCCTTATCTTCTTACTCTGCCTTCCTATCTACCTAATTGCGACAGAGGTTGCTCCTCCTATCGTTTCTACTTTGCAGCCGATCATGAAGAACTGGAAACAGGATATAGATGACGCAAAGTTTAAATATCTGGTAGTTGGTTTCCAGCTTAGATTTAACGATTATCCTGCAAGCTGGGAAGATACAATTCGCCCGGATGAATTAGTGAAACAAGCAGCTGAGCTGATTCACGCTCAAGTAAGCGGTCTAGTTTCTGTGATCCCTACATTGATTGGATATTTGGTGGTTACACCTTTATTTGCATTTTTGTTTTTGTTAAACGGAAACGGAGTGTATAAGAATATAGTAAGTCTTGTCCCGAACCGTTATTTCGAAATGACCTTGATGGTAGCCTCAAAGATCAATGAACAAATTACAAATTATTTGAGAAGTTTGGTAATCCAGAGTGCGATTATCACTGTGATTTCCATGATCGGTTTTTATGTGATCGGTTTAAAATTCTTTTATATTTTCGCCTTATTTGCAGGGATCGCAAACTCCATTCCTTACTTAGGACCTATCATTGGAATGGTTCCTCCATTATTCATGACTCTGACACAAGGTGCTGGGATTTTTAATCCGAATGGCATTAATGATGGTATGGGAATGTATGAACTAATGGTAGCCATACTTGTTGTAGTCCTGATCGCACAAGCTGTGGATAACTTTTTTGTTCAGCCAGTTATTATCTCGGATGCTGTTTCTCTACATCCTGTGATAGTAGTGGGAGCAGTCACTGTGGGTGGGAGTTTACTCGGAATAGCTGGGATGCTTGTAGCAGTTCCACTTGCCGCTATTCTTAAAGTGACAATTGCTTCACTTTATAGATCCATGAAAGACCATAAGCTGCTTTGAACAAAGCAGCTTGGTTACTTCTTCCTTTACTCCGCTCCAACTCCTAAATAAACCCTGACTTTTTCAGATTCGAATTTTGCAGAAGCATTTTCGTCTGGAAACAGTTTAGAAAAAATGAATGCAGAGATAAATGCCAAAGACATGGAAACGATAGCAGGATTTTTTAAAGGGAAGATTGCCTGATCAAATTTAAAAACATCCACCCATACAGTTGGACTGAATATTATAAATAAGGTAGCTGAAACAGAACCGATCAGAATAGAGAAAACTCCACCTAACGTACTGAAATTTTTCCATACAATGGATAGGAATAATGCAGGGAAGTTTCCACTTGCTGCGATAGCAAATGCAAGGCCCACCATAAAGGCAACGTTCTGGTCTTTGAATAAGATCCCTAAAAGAATACTTACTATACTGAATACAACTGTCGCCTTTTTAGCAACAGAGACTTGTTCGTCTTCAGTTGCCTTACCTTCTGTAAATACATTGAAGTAAAGATCATGAGAAATGGTAGAAGCAGCTGCCAATGTTAAACCTGCAACTACTGCCAGGATTGTAGCAAATGCAACTGCTGCGATAAATCCTAAAAATGGCGTTCCGCCAAGCAACTCGGCTAAAAGTGCTGCCGCCATATTTCCGCCCTTGTCTATTCCTGCAATTTGTTCCCTTCCGATCAGAACTGCAGCAGCAAATCCTACGATTGGAATGATGATGTAAAAATAACCTATGAATGTAGTAGCGTATGCCACAGATTTTCTGGCCTCTTTTGCATCAGGCACAGTATAAAATCTCATTAGAATATGAGGTAAACCTAATAGACCAAACATTAACGCTAGTCCTAATGAAATAGAATCAATCGGGCTAGATGCAAATCCTCCTGGTTCTAAAGCTGTTCTTCCAAATTTGGTCTCGACTGCGGAGAATAAATTTTCTAAACTAAAACCGAATTGGGCCAGAGATAAAATTACAAGCAGGGTAACACCAAAAAGTAGAAGGCATGCTTTAATGATCTGCACCCAAGTAGTTGCAATCATTCCCCCAAATAGAACGTACAATAGCATAACTCCACCTACGATCAAAACTGCTAACTCATAAGGAAGACCAAACATTAGATTGATCAGTTTTCCAGAGCCAACGATTTGAGCGATAGAGTAGGTGATTGTTACCAAAATTCCGCCGACAGAAGCAACGATCCGGATCGGTTTTTGTTTTAAACGAAAAGCTAATACATCCGCAAAAGTATATTTTCCTAAATTGCGCAAAGGTTCCGCGAGAAGGAACATGAGTGCGGGCCAACCCACAAGCCAGCCAACTGCATAGATAATCCCGTCATAACCTTTTAAGGCTACCATTCCAGAAATTCCCAAAAAGGACGCTGCAGACATGAAGTCTCCAGAAAGAGCCAAACCGTTTTGGAAACCTGTAATGGATCTTCCTGCCGCATAAAACTCGCTGGAAGTTTTGGTCTTTTTAGCAGCCCAATAAGTAATTCCTAATGTAAGAACTACGAATACTACGAAGAATAGAACGGAGATAAAGTTTGGTTGGCCTAGAGAGGATTCCATTATCTAGTCTCCGATTCTAATTTAGATTTTAATACTTCTACTTCTTGGTCGTAGTATCGATTGGCCCAAAAAACATATATGAATGTGAGTAACCAGGAGAATAGGATCACAGATGCACCAGCGTACAATCCGTAGTTACCGGTTCCTAGTTTTTCCGTAACCCATTCCTTTTTTAAGGCGATGATGAGTATAAATCCGTAATAGTTCAGGAATAGGAAAAACAATAAAACAAAACTAACTGTCCATCTAGTACGAACTAATTTTTTAAACTCGATGGATTCGATCAATTGATGAGCTTTTATCTTCATTTGAAGTCCTTGGAACGGCGGAGAGAATAGAATTATACCTCCGGTTGGCAAGGATAAAAAGCTTTTTTAAAATAAACCGTTGATACCGTTTATATTAACTGTCTTGATGATCTCTTTTTCTTGTTCGGTTTCTGCCACTTTCCAGGTGACTCCTGTTGGAGTGGAAAGTAAACTTCTTCCTATCCTTTTTTTACCAAAAGGAATGCCATAGCCAGAGCTACGCACTAAGAACATTCCATACTGAGAGGAAAGGTCTGCGTAATTTTTTAGATCTTGAGAATAGTTCGTACCGTTATCCGAAACAGAATCCAAATGGAATGCTAAATTGATCCTGTCCGATTTTAATTTTTCCAGTTTGGATTTATCTTGGATCTCTTTCCCTGCAAAGATCCCAAAACGAAATCCTCCTAGGATCAGTGAATCTTCTCCTGAACCTGGGATAGCAGGAGAATCTTCAGAAGATAATCCTTTTACATCGTACCAATCTACTAGTACAATGTTTTGTACAATTGGAATAGAGAATCTTAATTTACCCTCATCATCTCTGCGGAACATTCCTCCACCAAAGATTGCACCTTTATAAACTTCTGAGATTGCATAGATCTCATCTAAAAAAGGTTTAGCACGAGAAGCTAATGATTCAGGAGAACCATTTCCTCCTCCCGGAAAATATAATGGTAGAATGAGAAAGTCCGATTTTTCCTTAGAAAGTTTGGTTCTTTGTTCAGGAGAAACCGGTTGGGATAGATCCTTTTGGAAAAGGGTAATTTTTACTGAGGTCACTCTTTACCTGCGACTTTGAATTTAATCGGAAAGTATGGAAGGGTCCACACCGAAACTATCGTCTTCTCCGTCGCCGGACTCAGCACCTGGGCTTAAAATTTCTGCTTCTGGAGCAGCATTTGTAGCCTTGATGCCGAATTCTTTTTCCATCTCTTCTGCTGAAAGTTCAGGAACTCCACCAAAAAGATCTCCGTTTTCCAAACGTTCGGAAAACGCCAGAGCATAACAATAAGATTCCATAATACATTGCTTTATAGGTTTCTTATTCAATCTCTTTTTGGATTCCATCAGATCGAAAGTCATTAAAGTTTCCATATTGGTCACGATCTCTTTTTTGCCTTTCATATCTGCGATCAATTTGGAAAGAAGTTCCGCTCCTTTTTGAAAAAAGTCCTTAGCGGTAACTCTTACGTTACGCGACTGTTGGCTTCTTTTTGTTTCCAGAGCGGAAGTTTTTTTGGAAGCTTCAATATAATTTGCGCCGGGGTTTTTGAGATGGTTTTCTAATTCTTTATAATACTGGTCATAGATCCTGAATTGTTCGTGGATCCCTCTCGTAGTCTCATAAAGGTCTATCAGTTTTTCACGATAATCGATTTTTGATCCGGCCGCGATTGTGGGTTTCAGATCTATCTTCTTGGTGGTCATTACGAAGGAATATTCTTCGTCGAACTCCTTAAAGAATAACCAGGTTAATAATGCCTTATCTCCAGCCGGAATAAGATCATGTTCTCCTCTGGTATCATGACGTTTTCTTAATTGATCCAAAGGCATGGATCTCATAAGTTTTAGGCCGTATTTTAGCTCTTTGCTAAGGCCTTCTTCCGGATCTACAGGCTTTTCTTCCGGAGATTCTTCAGTATCTTCTTCCTCTGGATGTACTCCACCGGAGATTTCGTCTAACTCTTCTCCCTGTTTTCGTTGGCCGAGTTTTTCTTCTGGTAGGATTCCCAGAACATTCTCCATATATGTGCTCAAAAGTGGGATATTTTTGTCCTCACTTCTAAGAATTGCAAGATAGAGCTTATCAAAAATGGTTCCGTAAAGAACGTCAAATTCCTGGAGGGCCCTTTTTCTTTTTGTATTGTAAACGGTTGCAGGTTTACCTTCCAGTTTTTCCAGTGCCTGATAGCCCAAGGTCACAGCTTTCACGTAAGAACCTTGGAATGGATACATATAATACAATTTTTTGAATATAGAATAGAGAGGTTGCCTCACTCTAGAAACCGACACTGGGAGGTCAGGAGCAGCGTTATGCCCCTCTAGAAGCTGGTTCAACTCGGTGCTATCATATGCTTTGTGCATTCTGCCCAATAGCTCTATATAGAGAGGATTTTGTCCGTCGAGTTCCTTTGCGATCTTAGAAGCGTATGCAGGGTTTCCTAAAAGATCATTCCCTACAAAATTCATTTCAAGTAGTGCTTTTTTTCCTGCAATATTCAGCTCGGACATGAAAGCAGGGAGAAGGTCACTGGAAGAAAATGACGTTACGCGGGAGATCCAACATTTAAAGCGGACCGCCATACGATTGAAAAAATTTCCCATCTCATCTTCTAAAGCTTTACGATCCATAATTGGATTTGGCTTAGAAGGAACCTGTTTTACGGAAGATCTTCCTGATTGAGAAGATTGATTTTGTCTTGGGTCTCTTCCCCCGGCTTGGCTTCTTGCACCTTGGCGGACTTGGGGTTGCTCTTTTTGTTTGCGAAGAGATTCTTCCCTTTTTTTATCCTTATCTGAGACTACTTTTCCGCCGGCGGACTGGAACTTGTCGAACATTTCCCGCCTGGCTTTATCATCTAGGTTATTAGCACCGATACTTTTTCTGGTTTTATCGAATTCGGACATGGACTGGATTCCTTGGAAACCGCTCTGATTGTATCTTGGCTTTCTGGCGAAATAAATCAACAAAGATACTTATTTCTTGACATACTCTGAATTCCTGGGCCTGTTATTTTCCCATGATTCTTAAAAGTCTCGCCCGAGAAAATCACCTGGTACTTTCGGTCCAGGAGGATATCTTGATGGATAATTCCCGGGACTTTTACCTGGAGTTTGAGGACAGCGTTCGGGATGGATATCCCCCTGTAGTCAGCTTTCATTTGGGTCTCGTAAAGTTTATCGACTCCTCTGGGATAGGCATTATCATCAAAGTCAGAAATCAGATCCGGGACCATCAAGGAACTGTAAATATATTCGGGCTAAATAAGTCCCTACATTCCGTTTTTAGGCTTTCCGGTCTAGACAGAATTGTAAATCTGTACACCATCGAAGAATTTCTGGAGAAATATCCCGACTTTCGGGAATTTCTGACGGTAGAATGAACCGGAAACTCTTCTAGAAAGTTCCAACAAATAGATGAATCAATTCGGCAAGAGTCCTGTAATGAATTTTTCACTTTTAGATTTTATGAAGGGAAAAGCTCTTCGTACTTCCCTGCTCCTTATTTTAGCCTTTAGTTTCTCGGGATGTTATCCTTACTTTTTTAAGGACAGGATGTTTCGTTCCGAAGGGATGGGATTTTTCACGATTAGTGTTTCCGATCTCCCTGATTTTGATAAAACTTCCAAGAGTGATGATATAAAATTGGAACATCCTATCCAATTGGATCAGGCAAAAATTAAGGACTATTTTGGCAATTTAAGATATTCTAAACGTTCTTCTGTAGGTTACTTCTCAGATTTCGTATTTTCAGATCATGAGTTGGATCTGCTCGCAAGAGATCTTCCTTTTACTTTAAAAAATCTTCCTGAAGATAAACTTCTTCTTATCATTTCTAAATACGATGATACTCAGTCTGTGATCTCTTTCGACGAGGTTACAAGTTGTATCCTTTGGGCGGGAGAAGGTAAGATCAATCTTCTATTCGGCCGTATCAAACGCGAGCTTGTAGATAGAGACGCGGCCTTAGATTTTAGTCGCTGGACCCGGGTAGAAAAGATCAGACTAGCTCATGGTTTCGACGGAACAGAGATCGCAGAAGGGGAGAATGTGGACTTTGGACAAGTAGACGGACTTCCATTGCGCAAATGGGTTGTGTTCGATATGAAAAACCCAAGCAAATACAAGTTCACTCCAAGAAAACAGTACCAGCCTGTTAAACTCACTGATGAGAACGACAGACCTTAATCTGATAAGCATAGACTAATGGATCCGGAATATTGTTGTTTAAACCCTTCCACTACGGATCCTAAAGACTTAATTTCTTTCGAATATATTAATCCTGAAGTTTTGGATCTCATCAAAAAAGATCCAAGATTTAAAGAGGGCAGTCAGATGATCTCCTTGGGAGAATTAAATCTGGCTACCATGAAGTACATCCAAGGAATGATCCAAAAGGAAACTTCAGAATTAAGCTCTTTGGAAGAAGAAGTCAGAAACAGTCTTGAAAACCAGGACCTAATCTCTGAGGATCTAAACCAAACATTTCAATCCAGATTGACTTTCGGACAGAGAATCGCCGATAAGGTGGCGGACTTCGGAGGAAGTTGGACATTTATACTAATGTTCGGATTGTCTATGACAGTTTGGATAGGAATCAATGCATTCTTCTCACTCTGGAAATTCGATCCTTATCCATTCATTTTACTTAATTTAATATTATCTACTTTAGCTGCGATCCAAGCTCCCATTATCATGATGAGCCAGAACAGGCAGGAAGCAAAGGATAGAGCCAGATCCGAGATGGATTATAAGATCAATCTAAAGGCCGAGCTTGAGATACGTCATCTTCATGAAAAGATAGATCATATTCTCAAGAACCAATGGAGAAGGTTGACTGAGATCCAACAAATCCAAATGCAGATGATGCAAATATTAGGAAATCGTAAATAGGGTAGAAGTCGCCCGGATTATGCGGCCTTAAACGGCCGCTGCACAACGTTTACAAAGACCGTTATGTCTTTCCTCCGCCGGATGTCTCCAACAGCGAGGGCATTCTTCTTCTTTAGGTTTTACTACTCTAACTAAAAAATGTTCATCCGAATATTCAGACAATTGTTCTCTGTCCGATTTATCAAAACTAACTTGAGAAACAGTGAAGATTAATTCCAGAGCTTCTAAAGAGAAATCCTTTTGTAGTTTATTCTCCGCCTTGGAAGAGATTTCCACAGCTGCTTCTAAAGATTTTCCTAATTTACTCGCCTGTCTTGCAAGTTCCAAAGATTTGTGAACTGTTTCTCTTGCAGTCAAAGCTTCTTCAAACTTAGTTTCTAATTCTTTGTTTCTGAAAGAAGAAAGATCTGGGAATTCCTCAGTAAATACTGATTCTTTCTTACCATTTTCTTTCCAAACTTCTTCCGTAGTGAAGCTTAAGATAGGAGCAGAATATATACAAAGAGTTTCTAGGATGATCTGGAGTGTAGTGCAGGAAGATCTTCTGGTTTTGGAATCTCTACGATCACAATACATTCTATCACGGATCATTTCGAAATAATCTTGGGAAAGAGTTACTGTGCAGAATAGAAGAAGTTTCTGATATACTTGGTGGAACTGGTAATTCTCATAATGGGTTTTCAGTTCTTCTGCAAGTTGTGCCAGTTTGGATAGATAATATTTATCTACTTCTTCCAAATCGGAAACATTAAGATTTTGGTCTAAAGAATGTCCTGACAAGTTACCTAAAAGATATCTGAATGTGTTTCGGATCTTTCTGTAATTGTCTGCAATGATCTTAAGGCCTTCTTTCCCGACTTTTACATCATCTCTGAAGTCTTGAGAGCTTACCCAAAGTCTGAGTATATCCGCTCCGTATACATTGATAATATCTGTGGTTGGATCTATTCCATTGCCCAAGGACTTGGACATTGCTCGTCCCTGTTCATCCAAAACATATCCGTGAGTTAGGACTGATTTATAAGGTGGAATTCCTCGTAAAGCCATAGAAGGCCAGAGGCTGGACTGGAACCAACCTCTATGTTGATCCGAACCTTCTAAATATAGATCTGCAGGAGGTTCCTTGCCTCTTTCCTTTAATACTGCAAAATTAGAAACTCCGGAATCAAACCAAACATCTAAAATATCTTTTCCTTTTCTAAAAGAAGAAGATCCACATTTAGAACATTTTGTATCAGGAGGAAGAAGTGAATCTGCAGGTTCGCTGTACCAGATCTCTATTCCTTTAGTTCTTACTAGATCAGTGAAGAACTTTACGGATTTTGCATCTAGATGGGTTTCATTACAATTTTCGCAAGTGAATGCAGGGATTGGAACTCCCCAGTTTCTTTGTCTGGAAAGACACCAGTCAGGGCGAGTTTCCACCATAGAGCGGATCCTGGTGATTCCCCAGTTAGGTATCCAACTTACTTTGTCGATCGCTTCTAAGGATTTTTCCCTAAGTTGTTGGTAATCCATTTGGAAAAACCATTGTGGGGTCGCACGGAAGATAAGAGGCTTTTTACTTCTCCAGCTATGAGGATAGCTATGTTCAAATTCAGAATAATGAAGAAGTAGATTTTTTTCTCTTAATAATTCTACAATTTTAGGATTTGCATCCCAGACTTTGATCCCTTTCATCATTGGGAATTCGTCTGTATATCTACCGTAATCGTCTACGGGAGAATAAGGTTCCAGACCTGCAGCCAAACCAACCTTATAGTCGTCTTGTCCGTGTCCTGGTGCTGTGTGAACTGCTCCTGTTCCTGCATCCAGAGTTACATGTTCTCCAAAAAGAGGAATAGAATCCTGATCCAAGAATGGATGACGGAATACCATTTTAGAAAGAGCTTCCTGAGAGACTGATTCTTTTTTAGTGAGCTGGACTTCTGCTGCTTTTTCTACAGCTTCTTTTAATCCGTCTGCGAGAAGTAATTCTTCTCCGTTAGGAGTTGCATAAAATGAATATGCGAATTTAGGATTAAAGCTAATTGCAAGGTTTGCAGGAAGAGTCCAAGGAGTAGTCGTCCAGATTAAACAGAATTTTCTATCCTGTCCTTTGATCGGGAATTTTACATAGATGGATGGGGACTTATGAGGATAATATTCTATCTCTGCTTCAGCGTGAGCGGTCGCAAGTTCTATACACCAATAAACTGGTTTTTTGCCTCGATATACATAACCTTTTTCGAATAGATCTCCAAAAACTTCTACGATCTTTGCCTCGAAATCGGGGCTCATAGTTTTGTAGATCTTACCTTCTTCCCAAAAACATAAGAAACGAGAAAGATCTTGTCCTTGTTTTTGGACCCATTGTTCCGCATATTCTCTACAAAGTTTTCTTAATTCTTCCGGGCCGATCTCTTTTGCTTTTTTGCCCAGGTTCTTAAGAACTTGAACTTCGATTGGAAGACCGTGACAGTCCCAACCAGGGATCATGTCTGTTTGGTAGCCCGCAAAAAATTTGGACTTAACGATCATATCTTTTAGGATCTTATTGAGTGCATGTCCTGTATGAAAGTTGCCGTTTGCATAAGGAGGTCCGTCATGAAGAATAAATTGGGGTCTATCCTTTCTTTTTTCCTGCATTTTGCGCAGAATTTTTTCTGACTGCCAGGTTTTGATCTGGTCAGGCTCTCTAGTAGAAAGTCCTGCCTTCATTGGAAAATCCGTTTGAGGGAGTATTACCGTACTTGAATATGGATTCTTCTTATCTTCTTCTTTCATGGATTAAAATTCTATCTTCACTTTAGGGAGAAGTTTTCTTGCAGATTCTATTTGAGAAGGTTTTAAACCTGTTTCTTTTAAGATCAGAAGTCTTAGTTTAGGATGGCTTGCTAAAAATCCAAAGTTTTTAGGAAAAGACGCGATCTTTCTATTTCTTGCCAGATCCAAAACTTCTAATTTTGGAAATCCCATTATAATATCTATATCAGATTCTTTGAATTCTATCTTATTGGAATCCAGATAAATTGTTTGGATAGAATTTGAAGGTAGTTCTGTAGGAATTCCAACAAAGTCGTTATTTCCTGCGAAAAAAAATCTAAGTTTAGAAAGTTGGGAAAGAGATGCAGGAAGTTTTTCTATATCATTCCCATAAATATTCAAATGTTCTAAATTACTCCAGTCTCCTGCATTTTCAGGAAGAGAAGTAAGCTCGTTCATTCTAAGATCCAGCCATTTCAGGTTTGGAAAATTAAATAGAGCAGGAGGAACTGTTCCAAGTTTTCCTAAACCCAAATCTAATTTTTCGATAGAGGTTGGGTTTTTAGAAGCCTCATTTAATATTTCAGAAGCAGGACGTCTGCAATCGGAAATAATGAAAGCGGCACAAAGGATTAAATAGGCGATACCGATTTTTTGAATGGATCTCATTTGAATATTTCCTCTAAACCGGATTCATAAACCGATTTTAGTTCGTTTGAAGAGGTGGAAATTCCGTATCCTTGTATCTCGAGTTTAGGATCTGATTCTACCGTTCCAATGGAGTAGAAGTCCAGACCCTTAGAACCAACAAGGGATTTGATACTTTCTTCTTTCCCTTTTTCGTAACCGATCAGAACAGAACCAGAACTCTCTCCGAAAAGTGTAAGATCTTTTCTGGATTGTTTGATTGTGTTTAAGTCTGCCTTAATTCCGAGACCGGATAGTATTACAATTTTTGCAAGCGCTACCCCAATGCCTCCGAGAGAAAGGTCTTTTGCAAAAGATAGGCTTCCATTCTTTCTGAGAGAAACCAAAACTTCTAATAATGATTTTTCGTCTGCAAGATCGAATTTAGGGATCTGTCCTTGGACTTTGCCTAAGAAAGCTTTTTGGTATTCGCTTCCACCTAAGCTTGGGTTAAATTTACCGATTAGAGCTAAACTAAGTCCTGCTTTTTTAGGAGCTCCCCAGACTGCTTCCTTCTGTTTATCCAGAATTCCCACCATTCCAATGGTTGGAGTAGGGAAGATCGGGCCTTCAGGTGATTCATTATAGAAGGAAACGTTTCCTCCTGTGACGGGAAGTCCTAAAAATCTACAAGCATCTCCCATTCCTCGAACACATTCTGAAAACATATAGTAGTTTTCTGGAATATAAGGATTTGCAAAGTTCAGATTATTGGTTACGCCTAAAGGTTCTGCACCTGTGACAGCTACGTTTCTTGCTGCTTCACAAACTGCAAGTGCTGCTCCCCAATATGGATCTAAATAGGTGAATCTGGAATTACAATCTGTCGCAGTGGCCAATGCCATATCGGTATCAGGGATTGCGGATAGTCCTCCATCTGCGCCTGGTCCGATCAGCTTAACTAGGCCAACCTCAGTATCATACTGCTCAATGATCGGTTTTCTAGAAGATATATTCCAAGAATTTAATAGTTTAAGAAGTTTTTTGCCTGATTCATTTTCCTGCAGATCAGGAGTTGAATCAGGGGTCCAAGAAGAAACTTGGTCCAAATACGCAGGACGTTTTGTCTCTCTCACATATCTAGGAGCGCCTCCGCCTAGGACTAAAGTATCTGCCGGGATCTTAGCTTTTAGATTTCCATCTTTATAAACTTCTAATAGTCCGGTATCGGTAACTTCTCCGATTTGAACTGCGTTTAGATTCCATTTTTTGAATATAGCAACAAGCTCTTCTTCTTTCCCTTTTTCTGGGATTACCAGCATTCTTTCTTGGCTTTCGGAAAGCATTGCTTCATAAGCATTCATCCCTGTCTCGCGGAAAGGAACCAGGTCCAGATTGATCTTCATTCCGGATTTTCCCTTTGCACTCATCTCAGAAGTGGCGCAGGAAATTCCAGCAGCACCCATATCTTGGATACCTATTAAAAGTTTTTTCTGGATGGCTTCGAGAGATGCTTCCATCAGTAGTTTTTCCATAAATGGATCTCCTACTTGGACTGCGGAACGTTTTGACTCTGATTCTTTTGTCAGATCTTTAGAAGCAAAGGATGCACCGTGAATACCGTCTCTTCCTGTAGTGGAACCAACGATAAATACCGCGTTACCCACCTTTCCTCCAGTGGTTGCGCTTGCCATTTGATCATGTCTGACGATTCCGACAGTCATCGCGTTCACTAAAGGGTTCTTAGAAAAACATTCGTCTATAAATAATTCTCCACCTGAGACTGCGATCCCGAGTGAGTTACCGTAATCTCCGATACCTTTGACTGCTCTGGATAATAAATATTTATTTCTAGGTTCGTCAGGGTTACCAAATCTAAGAGAGTTTAGAGATACGATGGGTCTTGCTCCCATTGTAAAAATATCTCTCATGATCCCGCCTACTCCAGTTGCTGCACCTTGGTAAGGTTCCACTGCAGTAGGGTGATTATGACTTTCTATTTTGAAAACAACTGCCAGTCCTTGGCCAATGTCCATGGCTCCGGCATTCTCTTCTCCTGCTTGGGCCAAAAGTTTATCAGACTTTGTAGGAAGAGTTTTTAATTGAAGAATAGAATTTTTATAAGAGCAATGCTCCGACCACATTGCGGAGAAAATTCCGAGTTCTGTGGAGTTAGGGAGTCTGCCTAGGATTTCCTGGATTTTGCTAAATTCTTCTGAGGTAAGACCGTGTTCGAGAGCGTCTTGGAGGGAGACGGATTCTTTTTCCATTACGGGACCAGTTTTTCTGACTTGGCCCCCACTGAAAACTACTTTAGGGCGGAAATACCGTCTTTAGGGTTCAGATATTATAGTAGTTCCTACGGTAATATAAAAGAGGCCTTTTAGAATCGTCGGATACTGCGAATAACACTCTTCCGATCACTATGGTATGATCCCCCCCATCTACTTGTTTTTCCAGCTCACATTCTATCCTGGCTAATGTGCCGTTTAAGTAAGGCACTCCATTATGCCCTAGGTCGCAGGCTAACTTTTGGATCAGTTCATGTTTATCTATTTTACCGGATGCGAATTGGTTGGAATATTCCTGTTGGTCTGCAGACAGAATGTTCACAGTAAACAGACCGGAAGCAAGCAAAGGATCATGGCTCGATATATTCTTCTGGAGGCTAAAAAGTACCAAAGGTGGATCTAGAGAAAGTGAGCTAAAACTGCTAACAGTCAATCCTCCGGCTCTAGTGGTGTCGGAAAAAGTAACCACAGTTACCCCGGAAGCAAAATGAGAGAGTGAATTTTTGAATTCGTCCGTGCTGAAAGACATAGTTATTAGATTGTTTCTCGATCCTATTTGTAAAGTGAATTGTCTTAAAAAATCCTTAAGACTTCTTAATATCTGCCCAAGGTCTTTCTTTTTCCAATTGTCCTGCCAGTCGGAAAAGTACATCTTCTCTTCCTCTTTTGGAAGTGAATAACATTCCAATCGGTAGACCGAGAGTCGTTTTGGAAAGTGGAACAGACATGGAAGGTTGTCCCGTAAGATTTGCCAACTGAGTAAAAGGAGTTCTGGATAGATTTTTTTCTACAAGTTGGTCTACCATACCACTGGCTAATAGTAATTTTCCAGTTCCTATTCTTCCGATGATTTGCATTGCAATTTCTTCATATAGTTTAGGTGCAAGTTCTCCAATTTTAGCAGGAGGTTCTGCAGTGGTAGGGGTCAAATATAGATCATAATTTTCTAAAAAGGATTCTGAGATATATGCGGCTTCATCCCAATAACGGATCGCAGATACAAATTCTCCGGCGGAAATAGATCTTCCGAGTAATCCTAAAATCCAAGTAGTGGATTCTACATCTCCCATTTTTGCTTTTCTGCCCAATACTTTGTCTAAGCGAGAGATTTCAGAAGCAACTTCTCCGAAATACATGGTCACATATGCTTTTGCTAAACGTTTTCCATCCACCTGGGGAGAACTTTCTTCTAATTTATGGCCCAATGATTTTAGGAGCTTTACTGTGTCGTGTAACGCGTCTATATGATCTTGGTTGACTGGAGTTCCAATAGGAGAAGTGAAAGAATACGCGATCTTTAGTTTGCCTGGTGACTTCTTCGCTTCGGATAGATAAGAAGTTTTATTTTTATCCATGGAGAACGCTTCTTCTATCCCAACTCCTGAGACTAAGTCCAAAACTGCAGCGCTGTCTCTGACTGATTTAGTAAGAACATGATCTTGAGAAGCGCCTTGCCAAACTCTTCCGTAAGGACGGACTGGAACTCTTCCTCTAGTTGGTTTTAATCCGAATAGTCCACAATATGCAGCTGGAATTCTGATAGATCCACCACCGTCCGAACCTGTTGCAATAGAACTCATTCCGGATGCGACTGCAGCTCCTGAACCACCGCTAGATCCTCCCGGAGTTCTTTCTGGATCCCAAGGATTTCGAGTAGGCCCATGAAATTTTGGCTCAGTAATTCCCATCAAAGCAAATTCAGGAACATTTGTAGTACCTATAAAAACAAATCCTGCATTTCTGAGTCTGGAAACAAAAACGCTGTCATCGGATGGAATGTAATTTTTGTAAGCCTTGGAACCTGAAGTGATCTTTTGTCCCTTCACATGATGTAATAAATCTTTAATAAGAAGTGGAACTCCGTAAAAAGGTCCCTTAAGTATCTTACCGGATCTAAGCTCTTCTCTTGCTTTGTCGATTGTGTTCAAAACAACTGCGTTCAATTCAGGATTAAATCTATCTATCTTTGCTTCAGAAAAATCTAATAATTCCTTGGGTTGGATCTTCTTCTTTCGGATCAGATCTGCGAGGCCGATACTATCATAAGAATCGAATGGAAATTTTGTATTACTCATATTCTTCCGCCAGAATGGATTTAGGACTCGGTCGAAGGGGCAAATCCAGAAGAATACTGGGAACCATTTACCGAATAAAACGCTCTAAGGGAGAGAGGCATAAAGCTTGGCTCACTTGGGTCAAGGATATTCCCCAGCCGAAGGGAATTTTCATTTATAGAATCGCAGCTAAAACCAGGATAGGTAAATATTGGTGTTCGGAATAATGGATATAATGGCAAAATACGGCAAACTTAGACGCGGAAGCTGGGCTGTGCTCGTTTTCTTCTTCAGTTTGGCGATCGAGGCCGATACCGAACTGGACAAACAATTTTTATCAGCGGTAAAAGAAGGGGACCTTCGTAAGGTAGAGTTACTTCTGAACCAAGGCGCCACAGTGGATGCTAAGGATGATGATGGGCGCACAGCGATCATGCTTGCAGATGGTGAGGACGTAGTTGAGTTTCTCATCAAACACGGAGCAAATATCAATGCTCAGGATGTGGATGGGAATTCCGTATTATTCTATCGTTTAATCCCTATCTTAAAAGTAAAAATTCCGGATATGGACGATCTTGCTGAGGCAAAACGACTGATTGAGTCCGGTGCATTGGTGGAATATACCGCTCGAAAGGGAGAGGATCAAAAACCAGTTTCTCTTCTCAATATGGCGATCCGGAACCAAAGTCTTGTTTTAGTAAAATTTTTGATAGAGAACGGTGCTAACCCAAATCATGATCCAGGTGGGATCGAAGAATATCCTCTATTCTTAGCAGTGGGAGGCGCGTCTTCTCCTTCTAATTTGGGAATCGCAGAATATTTATTAGCGAACGGTTCAAAAGCAGTGTTCACTAGCAGATTGAAAGATGTGCACACTCCTAATGGGACACATCAGATCGGCGCGAGAAATGCATTTCATTATGCTACAGAACCTAAACAAACTGATCTAAAAATTTTGGATGTTTTAGCTAAGGCCGGGACAAATCTAAATCATAGAGACGCAGAAGGAAAAACTCCTCTCATGGAAGCCATCCAGAGAAAAAATGTTTCTGCAGCACAGAAATTGATCCAACTAGGATCTGACCTTACACTTGCGGATAATCAAGGTAAGACGGTACTAGATCTGGCAAAAGAATATCATCTGGATGAAATAGAGCGGGTTTTGGCCGAAAAACTTTCCTCCAAGACACAATAATACAAAATCTTCTTAGTATACAGTTTTTAGAGTATACCCAAGCGACTTTTCGGTATACAATGCTTTTTTCTAAAAACCTCTAACAATTGTAAGGTTGTCGTGTAGATTCGTCGTCATATCAACGTTATATAGGCGAAAATTTCTTTCATGATCGTTCCATGCGAAGACAAAGTTGATCCACCACAAGAAGAACCAGATCCTAAGACAAAAGAAAAAGCTTTAGGGCAATTTTTCACGCCTTCTGCTTTAGTGAGCCCAATGCTGGAATGGATTTCTGAAACCAAAGCTGTTTTAGAAGGAAAAAAACTTAAAGTCTTGGATCCAGGAATGGGAGAAGGAATTTTTTTCCAAGAATTCCAGGATCATTTTCCAAAATTAGATAGCGAGTTTCACGGCTGGGAGATCGATCCAATACTACATGAGAAATGTATACAAAACTTGGAGAAGGCAGGGATCTCAAAAAATCGTTTTCACTTAGTGTTAGGGGACTTCCTACAAGACGAAAATAAAGAAAGCTACGATATCATTCTCTGCAATCCACCCTATCTTCGATTAAGCCATTCTAAACATGGAAAAAAAATGATCCGTCAATTCGCAGAGGACATTAAAGAAGAGATTCCAGGTACTGCTAACCTCTATGTTTTCTTCTTACTTCGTATACTAAGGCTTTTAGCGCCCGGAGGAAGAGCTTCTATACTTGTACCTTACGAATTCTTGAACGCTGGATATGGAGTTCCGATAAAAAAAGCGATCATTCAATCCGGATATCTTCGCCGTATACTTATCTTAGATTCTTCTTGGTCCTTGTTCACTGGTGCAGTTACTTCTTCCTGTATACTGTTCTTAGAAAATTCAAAAGAGAAGGAAGAAGGTTTTCTTTGGTCAAGGACCTCATCATTCATTAAAGGAGAAAGTATAGAACTTTCCGAGATGACCTGGAGAAAGATCCGTCCTGATGCGGAGGCAAAATGGACTAGATTATTGAGCGATGACTCGGAACCGGTACAAAATATAAAAAATGATGATAAAAATTCAACTAACAATAATTATGTGACTATGTCCGAAGATAATAGTCACGGTTGGGTCCCTATCAAGGAATTCGGAAGTTTTAGGAGAGGAATCGCGACAGGGGACAACGGATATTTTCTTTTATCCGAAAAAGACGCTTCGAACTTATCTATTCCTCGAAACTATCTTAGATCTTCTATTCCGAAAGCTCAGTACGCACTTTCTCCATTTTTTACCGGAGATGATTGGAATACTTTGAAGTCTCAGGGAGCCAAAGTATGGCTTTTAGATGCAAAAGAAGTTCCTAAAACTAATGAACAAGAAGGTATTAACAAATATCTGGAAGAAGGAATAAAAAGAGGTGTTCCTAAACGTTTTCTTCCTTCCAAAAGGAAACCTTGGCATTCTCAGGAAAACAGAGGACCTTGCAGGATCTTAGCTACTTCTTTTCATAGGGAAGAAGTTAGATTCGTGTTCAATCAAAGTCCTGCAGTTCATCTCACCTGCTTTCATGGATTTTCTGCAAAACCTGAATACGCTCATTTTGAAGAATATTTATTTGCTTATCTAATCACTCCTCATGTCCGCAAAGAGTTGGAATCAAGAACTAGGGAATACGCTCAAGGATTACGAAAAGTAGAACCTGGAGATTTGAATTCTCTTCTCGTACCTGATTTCAGAAAATTAAAAGAAGCGGAGAAGGAGAAGATCGGAAAATTACTCCATAATTATAGGAATATGATCCGTCCTTGGACTCCGGGCCGCAGACAAAAAGGGGAAAAGGGAATCAGAAACCCAGATGAAGAAGCAATACTCAAAAGTATTGAGACTGAATTCTTAACCGGGTTATAAGAGGAATTACTTTAAGTTTTTATAAAGTTTATCTAAAAGCCGGACTAGATCTTTTTTTTCTGGCTCCGTAAAACCTTTATAAAGACCTGCAAGTAATGATCTGGAGATCCCAAGCATCACAGGTCGGATAGAGTAAGCCTTGCGAGTAAGTTGCAAATTGACTACCCTTTGGTCTTGGGTGTCTCTTACTCTTTCCACATAACCTAAATCTTGCAGTTTGTCCACAAGTGCAGTCAGAGTGGATTTGTCTCTGTCTATCATCCGAGCAATATCCTGCATCGGAACTCTTTTGGACATTGCTAATGCAAATAAAATGTCCGCATGGGTAGTGGTCAGCTGGCCCAGGCCCTTGTCCTTCAGTTCCGAATTCAAACGTCTATGGAATTCGTCCCTGATCCTAGAAATCAGATAAATGATCGTACGAGGATTCATGTTAGAATGCCTTGCCTATCAGGCGAATTGGTAGAGATAGATCACTTCGCCGATTGCAGCAGGTTTTGCGGCACCTTCTACTTCGAAGCTAAGCTTCAGGGTCATTCTTGCGGTCCCTCTCAGGTCCTTTAATTCTATAAGTTCTGCTCTAAGTTTAAGCTTGGAGCCCACCTTAACAGGATCTAAAAAGCGGAGTTTTTCCATCCCGTAGTTGATCCCCATTTTAATGTTCCTTAATTCTAAGATCTGACTCAAAAGGTAAGGAGCCATAGAAAGTGTAAGATAGCCATGAGCGATTGTGGTCCCAAAAGGAGATTCTTTTGCAGCTCTTGCAGGATCAGTATGGATCCATTGGTGATCCAAAGTTGCGTTTGCGAATGTATCGATTTGTGCCTGGGTGATTTCGTGAGCGTCGGATACGCCTAGTTCTTTTCCTTCATAAGCCTGTAGTTCTGCGAAGCTGGAGAGTACGAGTTTAGCCATTTGATTTTGTCCCTGTCAATGCTAGATCTATATGTCCAATAACTTAAGGTCTTAAATAGTTTTGTCACCAACTTTTTATGTAAAACTAGAACGACTGTTCTGTTCGATAGCCAAAGTTTTCACACGGAGAGAGGGAGTTAAAAGAGGCACTGGGAAGATTTTTCACACAGAGGCACAAAGACACGAAGGGTAGAATTTTAAAATTAATAAGATTTTCAGACCTTCTTCTCTGAGGCTCCGTGTCTCCGTGTGAAAGTAATCCCTGTGTCTTTCTGTGAAACTGAGATACTTTAAAAAAACTTAAAGTTCTTTTTGAAACTTAGAACAGTCGTTCTGTTTTTACGGTGATAACTCTGTGTCTCTGACAACGGTATTGAAAGACGTTCTCATTTCGAAAAAAGGAAAATTGTAAAATTCGAAAATGATAGAATCCGGTCTTCCGACCTCTTGTAAAGGCCCCGTTCGGGATTTTAGATTGACATAGGTGAGTAATCGCGTTTGATAGAAGTTAGATATGGGAAGTTCGCCGGACCATTTAGGCCCCCTGCTGATTCAATTCCTCCTGGGAGTAGGATTCTCCGCTCTCATACTCGGACTCGCGTTCCTTCTAAACCCCAAAAAAAAATCAAAACCTCATGACACTTTCGAATGTGGGGTACCTTATTATGGGGATGCAAAGGGATTATTTAATATCAAGTTTTACTTGGTAGCTGTTCTGTTTATACTTTTCGATATAGAAGCGATCTTTCTTTTCCCGTATGCCGTGAATTTAAAATCATTCAAAGAGGCGGGACTTGGGAATTTTCTTCTGATTGAGATGTTTGTTTTTATTTTCACCCTCGTGGTTGGACTGTATTATATTCGGAAGAAGGGGGCCTTAGAATGGGATTAAACGAACAACTCGCTCAACCCGGATCGTCTTACGGAGATTCTTTTCAGATCGCTACGGTAGATTCCGTAATCAACTGGGGAAGAAGTTATTCCTTATGGCCTTATCCATTTGCGACTGCATGTTGCGGGATAGAATACATGAGTACTGCCTGCGCGGATTATGATATCGCCAGGTTTGGTGCCGAAAGACCTTCTTTCTCTCCTAGACAAGCTGACATGATCTTAGTTCTTGGGACCATCACTTATAAAATGGCTCCGGTGCTTCGTGAAATTTACGATCAATTGGCTGAACCAAAGTTCGTGATCAGTTATGGAGCCTGCGCTTCTTCTGGTGGAATGTTCCACGCGTACTCCGTTTTACAGGGAATCGATCGTATTCTTCCTGTGGATCTATATGTTCCAGGTTGCCCTCCTAGACCAGAAGCACTTTTAGATGCTGTAATCAAACTTCAGGAAAAAGTAAAAACCCAAGGGTTAGAAGCCAGAAGACAGGAAGTAATGGATAAGATCCGGGAAATGAACGAAAGAAACAAACCCCTGGTCGTCCAATGAAAGAAACAATCCAAAGTTTCCTAAAAGACAAATTCTCTCATTTTATCTCCAAGGAAGAAGAAATACTCACAAATCTTCCTACATTCTTCTTAAAGCCGGAAGGAATTGTTCCGGTTCTTTCTGCTTTAAAGACAGCACCTGGGATTGAACTGAATTATTTAAATGATCTGACTGCGATCGATTGGTTGGGTAAAAAAACGCCAAGATTCGAAGTCTGTTACCTTCTCCGCTCCGGAAACAAATCCTCCACAAGAGTACAATTTCGCGTGGCATTGGAAGAAGATGAACAAGTCCCAAGTATCATAAGTATCTTTAAAGGTGCGAATTGGCCGGAGAGAGAAGTTTACGATCTATTCGGTATTCGTTTTGCAGGACATCCTAGAATGGATCGTCTTATCATGCCTGATAATTTCCAAGGTCATCCATTAAGAAAAGATTATCCTTTGGAAGGTTTTGGCCAGGATTATCTGGTAGAAGACCTTCTCACCATTCACTTAAAAGAAGATATGGAGGCTTAAGATGGCAGCGATGTACGAAAAAACCGCGGAACATTTCAGCCTCAAACAGAAAAAACTCCCAGAAGGACATCTTCTTGTGAACCTGGGACCTTCTCACCCTTCTACTCACGGGATCTTACAGAATGTGATCCAATTAGATGGAGAAAGAGTGGTGGATGCAGAATCTGTGATCGGCTATGTGCATCGCAGTTTCGAAAAATTAGGAGAACGTTATACTTATAATCAGTTCTTAGTTTGTACAGACAGAATGAATTACGTATCCACTCCGCTTAATAATATCGGATGGATCCTCGCTGTCGAAAAAATGTTAGAGATAGAAGTTCCTGATAAGGTCACTTACGTTCGTATGATCGTCTCCGAACTTTCTCGCGTGATGGATCATATTATCTGCAACGGTATCTTGGGTGTGGATCTTGGTGCATTCTCTGGGATGTTACATTTATTCCATCATAGAGAGAATATCTATCAGGTTTTGGAAAAACTCACAGGTGCAAGACTTACCACTACATTCTGCAGAATTGGTGGACTCGAAAAAGATATTTATCCTGAATTCGAGAAGGATGTTAAGACTATCATCAAAGGTCTTCGTCCTGCGATTGAAGAGTTTCAGTCATTACTCGTAAATAATAGGATCTTTATAGATAGAACGGAAGGTGTGGGAGGTATCTCTGCAGAAGATGCTATTTCTTACGGTTATTCAGGTCCTAACTTAAGAGCAGCAGGAGTTCCTTGGGATATTCGTAAAGACGATCCTTATATGTTCTATGATAAAGTGGACTTTGATATTCCTGTGGGAGAGGACGGTTCCGTTCTTCATAGGACTCTTGTTCGTATGGAAGAGATGAGACAATCCCTTCGTATCGTAGAACAACTTATTAACGGCCTTCCTTCTGGTGCTCATCATGCGGACATGCCTCATATCTATCTTCCTGACAAGAGCAAGGTTTATAAGAATATGGAAGAGTTGATCTACCATTTCAAATTGATCATGCATGGTATTAAAGTTCCTAAGGGAGAATATTATATGGCAACCGAGGCTGCTAACGGCGAGCTCGGTTTCTATATTGTTTCCGAAGGGGAGAAGTCCCCTTGGAGAGTGCATGTGCGTAGGCCATGTTTCTGGTTTTATCAATCTTTCCCTGAATTAGTAAAAGGTTCACTTCTTGCAGATACAGTCGCTACTATGAGTTCTATGAATGTGATCGCAGGGGAGTTGGACTGTTAATGAGTTATCAATTTTCTTCGCAATCAGTTGCAAGACTAGATAAACTACTGGAGATGTTCCCAGATAAAAGGAGTGTGATCCTTCCTGGGTTGTACCTCCTACAAAAAGAACAAGGTTTTGTAGATAGAGAAGGAATGGAAGCTCTTGCAGATAAGATAGGCTCTCCAATTTCTCTCGCTCAAGTATATGGGGTTGCTACCTTTTATACCTTGTACAATAAAAAACCTGTTGGCAAGTATCATATCCAGATTTGTGGAACTTCTTCTTGTTATATGAGAGGGAATGATAAGCTCGAAAAACATATTTGTTCTCGTTTGGGAATAGAATTGGGAGAAACAACTTCCGATAAAAAATTCACTTTAGAAGAAGTGGAATGTCTGGGTGCATGCGGTTATGCTCCAATGGTCCAGATCAACGATGCATATTATGAAAATCTAACGTTCGAAAAAATGGATGAGATCCTGAAGGATTTAACCTAAGGGGAAACGTTATGGCAGAAATGAAAATCCTCACTAAATTTATAGATGATCCTCGTTCGAACGAATTGGAATTTTACGAATCGGTTCACGGTTACGACGGGATGAAAAAGGCTCTGTCTATCGCGCCGGAAGAAATTATAGAGATCGTCAAAAAATCAGGTTTAAGAGGAAGAGGGGGAGCTGGTTTCCCTACAGGCCTGAAATGGTCCTTTATTCCTAAGGATATTCCAAAACCTAAATATCTTATCTGCAATGCAGACGAGGGCGAACCTGGAACATTCAAAGATCGTAAACTGATTGAGAACCTTCCCCACCAAATCATTGAGGGGATGGTAATCGGTGCAAAAGCGATCGGCGCAAATAAAGGATTTTTCTATATTCGTGGAGAGTTCAATAAGGGAATTGATTCCATGCAGAAGGCGATTGATGAGGCCTATGCAAAAGGATATCTTGGTAAAAATATCTTAGGTAGCGGATTCGATTTTGATCTGGTATTATACGCAGGAGCAGGTGCTTATATCTGCGGAGAAGAAACAGCACTTATCAATTCTTTGGAAGGTCGTAGGGGTCATCCTAGATTAAAACCTCCATTTCCTGCGGTTTCCGGTTTATATCGTTGCCCTACAGTGGTGAATAACGTGGAAACTTTTTCCACTGTTCCTCATATTTTGGATAAGGGTGCTGATTGGTATTCTAAAATAGGTACTGAAAAATCTCCAGGAACTCGTTTATTCTCCGTTTCAGGTCATGTGAAAAGACCTGGAGTATATGAGATAGAATTAGGGACTCCTTTATTAGAATTAGTGAATGATCTTTGTGGTGGAATGCTCGACGATGTTCCGTTAAAAGCGGTGATCCCAGGCGGTTCTTCCGTTCCGATCTTAACTGCAGAAGAATGTAAAACTGCAAATATGGATTTTGAATCCATGGCGGCTCATAAAACAATGCTTGGTTCTGGTGCGGTAATCGTAATCGGAGAAGGCACTGACTTGGTAGAGACCACTTACAGATTTGCAAGATTCTATGCTCATGAATCTTGCGGTCAATGTACTCCATGCAGAGAAGGTACACATTGGGTCAGGGATCTACTACATAAGATCAAAGAAGGAGAAGGAACAAGTGCAGACTTGGATCTTATTCTTTCCTTAGCTAGAAATATGGAAGGTGGAACAACCATCTGTCCTCTTTCTGATGCGTGTGTGGGAGCAGTCCGACCTACTATCTTAAAATTCAAACATGAATTCGAAGCCAGATTAAAAGATAAAGCAGGCAAAGAAGAAGAACCAATTCCTGCACAGACGGGAGTCTGAACTATGGACTGGAATATAGTTCTACTCTGGTTATTAAAAAGTGCGCTTTTTTTCTTAGTGTTCATCACTGCTTGTGCGTATTATACATTAGCAGAACGTAAAGTAGCCGGATTTATCCAGGACAGAAAAGGCCCGAACCGCGCAGGTCCTCTTGGTTTACTGCAACCTTTGGCGGATGGGATCAAGTTCTTAACGAAAGAAGAGATCTTTCCTAAAAATGTAAACAAGGTTATGTATTTGATTGCACCTGCGATCTCTATGACCTGTGCGATCATGGCTTGGGCAGTGGTTCCCTTGGGTGGGACTGTGATCTTACCTGAATTTCTGGCAAAAGAGGTTGGATTTACTTCTTTAGATCTTCAAATTGCAAATCCTGATACAGGGATCTTGTTCTTGTTTGCTATCTCCAGTCTTTCTGTTTATGGGATAATTCTTGCAGGTTGGTCCAGCAATAATAAATATTCTTTGATTGGTGGGATCCGTGCTACGGCTCAGATGATCAGTTACGAATTGCCTCTTGGTCTTTCTGTGGCGGCGATCGTGATCTTGACTGGATCTTTAAAACTTACTGATATTAATGATGCTCAGATCGGTCTTTGGAATATTTTTAAACTTCCTGGATTTATTGCATTTTCTGTTTTCGTAGTGGCTATGTTTGCTGAGACAAACAGACTTCCTTTCGATTTAGCAGAAGCTGAATCCGAATTGGTGGTTGGATTTCATACAGAATACGGTGCATTTAAATTCGCGTTATTCTTCATTGCAGAATATATGAATATGATCACTATGAGTTGTGTAGTCACCATTTTGTTTTTTGGTGGATATCATCTTCCTTTTGGTATATTGAGCGGCTCTATTTGGCAGGCCTGGGCGGGATTAGGCTTCTTTACTCTTAAAGTTTTATTCTTCGCATTTTTATTCATGTGGGTGAGATGGACCCTGCCTAGATTTAGATATGATCAGTTGATGACTATCGGCTGGAAAAAAATGATCCCTTGGGCAGTGGCAAATATAATAGTCGCAAGCGTTTATGTAAGTTTGGACGGTTTCTGGAAATGGTAGGAATTTTTGATAATCCTCAACTTCTGCTCTTTTTTATATTTGGCGGAGTGCTGGTTGCTGGAGCATTAGGAGTTGTATTTCATCCGAATCCTATTAGTTCTGCTGTTTTACTTGTGCTTTCCTTTTTTGCGTTAGCCGGAATTTACGCGATCATTGGCTCCGTTTTTGTGGCCACAATGCAAGTTTTGGTTTATGCAGGCGCTATCATGGTGCTTGTAGTTTTCGTTCTGATGCTTCTATCTTTGCACGATGAAGGAATTGCAAAACTTTGGGATCATCCTCTCAAAAAAGTTTTGGTTCTTTCTGTTGTTGTGTTACTTGCTGTGGTGCTTATCCATTCAGTGAGAGAAGGTGTCCCGAATACGGAGGCTTCTCCGAAAGGATATTCTGATTCTGGATCTTATGAGTATACATTGTCCAAATCAGAAGAAGGTAAGGCGGGCGTAATCGCAGAAGGAAATACTGCCGCTGTAGGAAGTTCCATGTTTTTGGATTACCTTCTTCCTTTCGAAATAGTTTCCATATTACTTTTGGCTGCAGTCCTTGGTGCAGTTATATTAGGAAAAAAGAATTTAGGTAAAAAAACAGAAGAAGGGGAGCCATGAATCCGGGAATTCTGAAACCAACTCTGGCGGGAATCCCAGTGGAATATCTGCTGATCCTGGCCTGTATTATTTTTTCCATCGGTGTAGCCGGGGTTTTATTCAGAAGAAGTGCTGTAGTCATCTTCATGAGTATAGAACTCATGTTGAACTCCGTAAATTTGGTATTTGTTGTTTTTTCTAAATCACTTCATCAGGTTCAGGGAGAAGTGGTTGTATTTTTTGTGATGGCAATCGCTGCAGTGGAAGCAGCGATCGGTTTAGCCTTAGTAGTTGCGATTCACAGAAAGAAAAAGACAAGTTTCGTAGACGAAATGAATTTAATGAAATGGTAATGCGATGAGTTGGGAAATCCTTATATCCGTTCTGGCTTTTTCTCCACTTCTTGGGTCCGTATTAAACGCATTATTCGGAAGATACTGGAAGGGGCTTTCAGGTCCGATCGGAACCTCTTTGTCTTTTGTATCTTTTGCTGCGAGCGTATTCGCTTATCTTCAATTCCATCCCTTGGAAAGACAGGATGCTCAAATTGTAACTCTATTCAATTGGGTACAAGTTGGGAATTTTAAAGTGGATCTTGCTTACCAAGTAGATCAACTTTCTCTTTTTATGGCTCTGATCATTACGGGGATCGGAAGTTTGATCCATCTATATTCCATCGGATACATGAAAGGAAATCCTGGAATTGGAAGATTTTTTTCTTATCTGAACTTATTCGTATTCTTTATGCTCCATTTGGTTTTAGCAGAAAACCTTGTGGTCTTATTCTTCGGTTGGGAAGGTGTAGGACTTTGTTCTTATCTTCTGATCGGTTTTGATACTCATAGAGAAAACGCTGCACAAGCAAGTATCAAAGCTTTTGTTACCAATAGGATCGCTGACTTGGCGATGATAGGTGGAATTGCTTTAACTTATTGGTTGGCTGGTTCTGTTTCCTTTATTACAATTTCTGAATCTTTGCCTCAGGCGAAGTTCTTTTTGAACGCACTCCCTTTTGTAGCAATCTGCTTCTTTATAGGTGCGATGGGTAAGTCTGCTCAGTTCCCGTTCCATGTTTGGTTGCCCGATGCAATGGCCGGACCAACTCCAGTTTCTGCTTTAATCCATGCGGCAACCATGGTGACTGCGGGATTATTCCTGATCGCAAGATTGAATTTTATTTTTATCTTAGTTCCTAAGGTCGGCTTTTGGATCGTTTGTATTGGGACATTCACTGCATTCTTCGCAGCGACTATTGGTGTTTATCAAAACGATATTAAGAAAGTTTTAGCCTATTCTACTGTTTCTCAGTTAGGTTATATGTTTGTGGCAATGGGAACAGGCGCGTATGTTGCGGGACTTTTCCATCTATTGACTCACGCATTCTTTAAGGCCCTGTTGTTCTTGGGTTCCGGTTCAGTAATCCACGGATTATCTGATGAGCAGGATTTAAGAAGAATGGGAGGACTCAAGTCCCAGATGAAGATCACTTGGTGGACCTTTCTATTAGGGACCTTGGCGATTGTAGGAGCTCCACCATTCAGTGGATTTTTCTCTAAAGATTTGATCTTAGAAAAAGCGTTTTATTTCCATCCAGTATTCTTTGGAATGGGGATCGCTACTGCATTCTTGACCACATTCTATATGTTCCGCCTAACGTTCTTGGCGTTTACTGGTAAGTCCAGAGTTTCTAATCATGTACATCCACATGAATCTTCTTGGACCATGACTGTGCCATTAGTGATTTTGGCATTGGGTGCTGCATTTTCCGGATATTTGTTGGTTCCTGAATCTTTAGGAGGAGGAATTGATTTCTTAGAGAAATACTTCTCTCCTGTTTTTGCAAAAGGATTACTATATTATTCTCAACAAAAAGGTCCTTTGGAAGCCCATCATTTAACCCATGAGTTGGAACTCCTACTAGCTGGACTTTCGTTAGGTGCAATCCTTTTGGGAGTTGGGATCTATTGGTTCTTCTTTGGTAAAAAAGAGAAGCTACCTTCAGATGAATCCTCTTATTCCGGCTGGAGACTTCTTCCTGCAAATAAGTATTTCATAGATGAAATTTTCAAAAACGTTTTGATTGGACCGATTTCTGCACTATCCGAATTTTTATCCGAAGTAATAGAGAAACATTTGATCGACAGAGTTTTGACCGGAACAGGGAAACTTTCCGGAGGGGTCGCCTCATTACTACGTAGGATCCAAACAGGAACCGTAGTAGATTACGCTTTTCTAATTGTCTTAGGGACCGTTTTGATCTTGTCCGTTTTCTTATGGAGGGGAATCTAAGTGCCCCAGTATTATTTAAGTATTCTGTTATTTTTGCCTGTTTTAGGGATTCCTTTTTTATTCTTTTCTAAAAATGAAAAATGGATCAGACTTTGGTCTTCGATCGTGACTCTGGGAGTCTTCGCGATGACCATTCCTCTCTTTTTGGAATTTTTGAAAGGAGATAGCGGTTTTCAATTTACACATCATATTTGGAACTTCTTGAAATTACAATCAGGAGGTTTGGATTATCATATAGCAATAGATGGATTTTCTTTATTGCTTGTTACGATGTCCGCGCTTCTATTCTTTCTTTCGGCTTTATCTGCTTTTTCTAATGTAAAGCATAGGATTAGGGAATTTTTTATACTTCTTCTTTTGGTAGAAACTGGAGTGATCGGAGTATTTCTTTCGGTCAACCTGATCCAGTTCTATGTTTTCTGGGAATGGATGGTGCTACCTTTCACATTGATGGTAGGGATCTGGGGAGAGAACGGAAGAATTAAAGCAGCAATGAAATATCTGGTATTCTCATTTACCGGATCCGTTTTCATGCTTGCGAGTATTTTGGTTTTATATCATTACACGCACACATTCGATTTAGAAGAATTGGCTGTAGTGTCTCTAAATTCTATTCCTGCGAATATTAAGTTTTGGTTATTTGTTGGATTTAGTTTCGCATTTGCGATCAAAGTGCCTTTATTTCCTTTCCACACTTGGATGCCAGATGTTCACGAAGAGGCTCCTACTGTAGGTTCCGTTGACTTAGCAGGAATTCTACTGAAGATAGGGCTATTCGCTTATGTGAGAGTGGCTATTCCAATTTTCCCTCAGGTATTTTTAGAATATCGTAATCTACTTACTGCACTTGCTGTTGCTGGGATCGTTTATGGGGCTTTAGTCGCGTTAACCCAAAAAAACAGCAAACGTCTAATCGCATTCTCTTCTCTTTCGCATATGGGATTCTGTATTTTGGGGATCTTAACTCTTACGGAAGAAGGTGTGGCTGGCGGAATGCTCCAAATGGTGAATCATGGATTTACTTCAGGGCTTTTGTTCTTTATATTAGGATTCTTGCATGAAAGAACTGGAAGTAATGAACTAAAAGATTATTCTGGTCTTGCTAAATCAGCTCCGTTTTTAGCAGTAACAATTGGTTTGGCTGCTTTTGCGAGTGCTGGACTTCCCGGAACAAATGGTTTCGTGGGAGAATTTTTAGTTCTTATCGGAACTTTTAAATATAGCCTTCTTTACGGATTCCTAGCCGGAACCGCAGTTATCTTTGCTGCGGGGTACATGTTATACTTTGCAAGGCACTTATTATTTGGTGAGCCAAACTCTTTATCTTCTGGCCTGTCTCCTTTAAATATAAGGGAGAAGTTTATAATCTCCGTAGTTGCAGGAATTATAATATTAACTGGGATTTTTCCTAATCTTCTACTCGAGTATTTGAAACCGAGCGCCAGAGTAGTGTTGAACCTTACTTCTAAGCAAGCTCTACAAGAAAGAGCCTTTTTGGAACAGGAAGGCACTTTGAAAAATACCAAAAAGAAATTTATAAATTATAGGACCTTGGGCGTCGAGCCTCCTAGTTATGAGGATAGGATCAGTTCCGGAAGAGGAACAGGGATCCCAGGTAAAAAGACAGTATCCCAAGAGGCGGAAGAATGAATTTAATTCCAAATTCCAACGATCTAATTTCTATACTTCCTATTCTGGTACTTTCCGGAGGAGGGATCTTATTGCTTGGACTACAGTTCTTTTTCCAAGGATTCGAATTCAGGATTGTAAGGTTCACTTCTGGCCTAATTTTGATTGCTGCCTTCTTCTCCTTATTTGTTTCTCAATCGAATCCTGGAGTCGGATCATATTTTTCAGGACATTATGAAATTTCCACCACCGGTTTCTGGTTTGGGGCGTTATATTTAATCGCAGCATTCTGCACTGTTCTTGCTTCCCCAAGAGTATTAGAACAACATAATATGGAATTTCCAGAGTTCTATCCCCTTCTTCTTTTTTCAGTAGTCGGAATGTTTCTGATGACTTCTGGAACGGATACTGTCACAATCTTTGTTGGATTGGAGTTGATGTCAGTATGTTTGTATGTTCTCGTCGGAATGGCAAGAAGTGATGTTTATTCTTTAGAAGCCAGTTTGAAATATTTCCTTTTAGGAAGTTTTTCCACAGGATTTTTCTTATTCGGGATGGCGTTTTTATTCGGAGGATCTGGCACAACTCATCTGCAAGATTCTTTAAAACCTTTGCTGAGTTCTGGATTTGATTCCAATTTTACAAAGATAGGTTTATTACTTCTGTTAACAGGGATCTCATTCAAGATTGCTTTATTCCCATATCATTCATGGACACCTGATGCTTACGAAGGTGCGTTAACTCCAGTTACCGGCTTTATGGCAACGGCCTCTAAATCTGCTTCTATGGGATTATTACTCGTTGTATTTTCAAAATTTCCAGTCCAAGTTGCAGGCGGAGAATGGACTTGGATCATGGGAATTTTGGCTCTGATGTCCATGACTTATGGAAACTTCGTAGCTCTGAAGCAGACAAGTTTAAAGAGAGTGTTAGCATATTCTTCCATCGCTCATGCAGGATATGTAGTAGCGGGGATTTCTTTAGGCGGAAAAGAAGAAGCCTTATTCTATCTGATCGTATATTCTTTTATGAGTTTGGGAGCGTTTGCAATTTTATCTTTCTTGGAAGAAGGGAATCGCCACGTAACGTATGATTCAATTGCTGGACTTGCAAAGTCCAGGCCTTGGACCAGTTTTGCATTATTTATCTTCTTCTTGTCTTTAGCTGGAATTCCTCCTTTAGGTGGATTCTGGGCAAAATTATTTCTATTCCAAAGGATTGCAGAAGGAACAGATCAAATCTCCAGATTATTACTCATCGGAGGTATTGCGAACTCTGCATTAGCATTATATTATTATGTGAAAGTAGGAATACTTGCATACATGAGTTCTGAGGAAGGAGAAATTTCTAAATTAGATTCTCCTAAAGCAAGTTACGGAGTTCTATTCGTTTCTGCAATTTCTTTGGCTGCCGTGTTAGTGGGATGGTATTTTATCCAACCTAAGGATTTGAATAGCTTAAAGTTCGCGAACAAATCCGCAGAATTACAAAAGTAAGATGTCCAGTTTCAAAAAAGTTCTCTCTTCTATTAAAGAATATTTTGAACCTATCCCTAAGTTTGATGGAGAGAATGCAAGGTTTAGGGAAGCAATCTATCTTTATTCTAAAAATCGTTCCGAAAAAAATTTAGAAAAACTTTCCGCTGAGCTCACCAAAGCTTACTTTTTAATCCCTCATGCTGGCGAAGAAGCTGCCGCTAAAAAGGCAAAACCCAAAAAGAAAGTAGTGGCTAAAAAAAAGAAGAAGACTCCTTCTAAAAAGGGACCTCAACCGATCGTATTATTATACGTAAGCGATGAACATGGTAGAGTGTTCTTACCGGCATTTTCTCATCCTTCCGAATCATTCCGTTATTTTAAAAAGGATACTGCACTCGTTCCAATTACTGCAAAAGAACTATGGGCCTTAGGATTACAGAATAAGGGAGTTTCTGGAGTTGCTATAGATCCTGGCTCTACGTTATGGTTGCTCTCCAGAGATCATTTGGAATTATTGCAAAAAGAAAAATAATCCTTTTCTTTTACCAAACGCACCAATGTATTCTTCTTTTCGAATATATATTTTCAACCTTCTCCTTTTATTCGCTTTATTCACAAACTGTATTTTGGTTTCGAGATCGGAACTTTCTTCTCCTTCTACCTTAAACGATGGAAAAGTATTAAAACATTATAAAAAAGTTTCTGTTAAAGTGATCTATATCCCAGAAAAGGATGATCACGCTTACAATCTGGAAGAAGATGAGCAAAAAAATAGGGAAGAAACGTGGACCGAACTTTTAATTTCTGCGTATGAAGATTCGGGGTTGTTCCGAGAGGTTGCTACTTCTCCAGACGGTGATCTGAAAGTTCAAATTAAGATCGTAGAATCTCAGGCAGAAGATAGAGGATTAGAATATACATTTTCCAAAGGTTGGGGTTTTCGTCCATACAGAGAAGAAGGCTCTTTCGCTATGAGCACTGATTTTTATAATTCAAAAGGTGAACTTTTAGGTTCGGTAGACTTAGTGGAAAAATATGATTACTATTATCAGATTTTCTTTATATTCCTAATGCCTTTTTATTCTTCCGGTGCGGAATACGGAAGGTTGGGGCGTTTTATGGGATTGAAAACCTTAGATAGAGCCTTATCTAAGGAAATTTTTTTCCCCAAAAAATAAACTCTAAAAATTTTCTGAAATAGTTTACCCATATCCCAAACAAGATCAAATTACTCATAGCAAATATAATTAATCTATGAATAACGTTGTTGTAAGTAAGGTGAATGAGACTATGCAAGGTCCTAAGTCCCACATAGATCCAGGTCAGCTGAAAATTTAAAGGGTCATTAGAACTCGTTAAGTATTGTATAAGGCAGATCAAATAGAATAATAGAGGAATTTCCAATAGATTCATATAGTTCCGATTTGCTATGGCTACCCATTGAGGAACATTTTTGGATTCTCCGAACTTAAAATCTTCTGGGATTACCTTTCCGATAAAACCTGCATATAAACGTCGAATTGGGATTTGCAACAATACGAAAAAAGTCAATAGAGCTAACGCTCCGATCGGAAGAAGCCAATATTCTTTTTGCATTTCAAAACCTTTGGATCAAAAGGAATTTTTATATGGAATACTTTTGCTTATAATCTGCAACCAAAAGACACAGAATTTCAAAATCTTCAAATTCTATTTTCATTGACTCTTGAAACTTTTTGACTAATCTAAAAAGCCCTTTATTTTCGTCTGATACTCTTATACTTACAATGCAAGAATCCCTGGAAAAGTTAGTCTATCACTGGATACAAAATGATTGGGAAGTTTTCCAATTCATCCAAACCGAAGGGCTGGATGGCATTTGGGTTTTGGATCTTTCGGATCGAAATAGATTGTGGCTCAATCCAAAATTCAAATCGGTCCTTGGGTTCTCCGGATCGGACTCTGATATCTCTTCTGTGCATTGGAAAGATCTCTTTTTTAAGAAAGATTATGAGTTGATCGATTCTCAATTGGGGAAGGTTCAGGAGACAAAAACTCTTCCTATTCGTTACAAAACATTTTCTGGTTCTGAACTGGATACAGATACTAAACTTAAAATTATAGAAGGTCAGTCCGGTGAGCTGATTTGTCTCGGTGCAATCAAAATTCTGAAAGAGTCCGAGCTACATGTGATGAAAAAGGAATTGGATATCCTTTCCTTAATCAATGCATTACCAGATATGATTGGCTATTGGGATTCGAATCTAATCAATAGATTGGCTAACGATGCATATCAAAACTGGTTTGGGATTGAGGCCAAAAAGATTGTCGGCTTACATATGAAAACGGTTTTAGGTGACGAATTATTCGAATTAAATTTTCCGTATGTTCAAAAGGTCTTAAATGGTGAGACCCAATTATTTGAAAGAAAAATCCCATCTATAGATGGAGAACATTTCAGATATTCATTAGCAAAGTATATTCCGGATTTTAGAGACGGAAAGGTAATAGGCTTTTCAGTTATAGTCAGTGATATTTCAAAAATTAAGAATGCAGAAGCTGAAAATCTAAAGTTGGCAAAGATAGTCGAATCTTCTGACGATGCAATTATCGGAAAGGACTTGGATGGCAAGATCAATTCTTGGAATAAGGGAGCTGAGAAAATCTTCGGCTATAATTCCTTTGAGATATTAGGATCTAATTTTGATATTCTGGTCGCGAAGGAATCGAATGGATCGGAATCCAAGATCAATCAAAAGATGATTGCTCTCAAAGAAACAGCGAATTTTGAATCAGTAAGAAAGACAAAGGGCGGTCATTCGATCGAAATGTCCATCACACTTTCTCCTATTTTAGATTCTTCGGGAAAGATAATTGGTTCCGCGGAGATAGCGAGGGATATAGGCGAAAGAAAGAGAATGGAGAGTTCTTTTAGAAGTGCCTTCGAATATTCTGCGATTGGGATGGCAATTTTAGATCCAGAAGGGAGATGGATTCAAGTAAACGGGAATCTTATCCAATTACTTGGATATGATTGGGAAGAGTTATCCAAACTGACATTCAGAGAAATAACTTATCGAGAGGATCTTGACAAAGATCTGCAATTACTTACGGAAACTTTGGAAGGTAAAAGGTCGGGTTATCATTTAGAAAAACGTTATGTTAAGAAAAATGGAGAACTGATTTGGATTTTACTTTCGGTTGCTTTAGTACGAGATGCAGACGGAAAACCTAATCATTTCATCTCTCAGATATTAGATATAGACGAGATCAAGAAAGCAGAAGAAGAACTGAGGCATGCTAAAGAATTGTTGGAACAAACCAGCAAACTGGTCCGAATCGGAGCATGGGATATGGACCTTAAACGTAAAGTGGGGTCTTGGTCAGCGATAACAAAAGAAATGCACGAGGTCCCTGCTGACTACGTTCCCGATATTGAGGGAGGTCTTCAATTCGTTAAGGAGGGAGAGAGTAGAGAGAAGGTAACAGAGGCAATAAAATTACTTTTAACAGACGGAATTCCGTATGATTTGGAAATGGAAATAATAACGGCCAAGGGTAATGAACTTTGGGTAAGAACGGTAGGGAGCGCGGAGTTCGAGGACGGTGAATGTGTCCGGATATTCGGTGCGTTATACGATATTGACAAAAGAAAAAAAGCGGAACTGGAATTGTTTCGAGAAAAATCCAGGCTTTCCGCATTCGTTGAGCATGCCCCTGCTGCTGTTGCAATGTTTGATGCAGAGATCAAATACGTTGCCGTCAGTGAAAGATGGTTAACCGAATATCAATTGTCTGGAAAAAATATCATAGGGCTATCTCATTACGAAGTGTTTCCAAACATTTCCCAAGAATGGAAGGATATCCACCAAAGATGTTTATCTGGAGAAGTTCTGAAAAATGATGAGGATGTATGGAGACCGGAAGGTTGGGAGCATGACCAATACCTTCGCTGGGAAGTAAGGCCTTGGTATCAATTAGATGGTGCCATTGGTGGAATCATGATGTTCACACAAGATATCACTGAAAGTTGCCTGCAAAGGGAAGAATTAAAAAAAGCGAAACTGGCTGCGGAACAGGCAAATAGAGCTAAGTCGGACTTCTTGGCAAATATGAGCCATGAGATCAGGACTCCTTTAAATGGGATCATAGGATTTTCCGATCTTTTGCTTAGAACATCAATGGATTCCACTCAGCATCAGTATATGATGACTGTATTTCAATCCGCCGAGTCCTTGTTGGACATTATTAATGATATATTAGATTTTTCGAAAATTGAAGCCGGGAAACTGGAATTGTCTTATGAAAAAACAAATCTTTTGGAACTTTGTAGCCAGATCGTAAATACAATTAAATTCCAGGCCCAGAAAAAAGGATTAGAAGTAATAGTAAATGTCGCGTGGGACGTGCCCCGTTTTGTAAAGGCAGACAGTGTAAGGTTAAGACAAGTAATAGTAAATCTATTCAGTAACTCCGTAAAGTTTACGGAAGAAGGTGAGATAGAATTTAAGATAGAACTTCTTCAAAAAATTTCAGAAACAGAAGGGGAATTTAGATTTTCTGTTAGAGATACTGGTATCGGTATCGCGCCTGATGCTAAAAATAAAATATTTGAAGCATTCACTCAAGGAGATGTCTCTACCACTCGAAGATTTGGAGGGACAGGGCTCGGACTTGCTATTTCTAATAAACTTCTTTCTATCATGGGTAGCGGTCTTCAAGTCAAAAGTGAATTAGGAAAAGGAAGTACATTCTATTTCGATCTGAAGCTGAATATTTCGGAAATTGTGGGAGAAGATTGGATCAGACTTCGTTCCATCAAAAAGGTTTTAGTCGCCGACAAGAATCAAGAAAACGTAAAATTGATCGGAGAAATGTTATCTACCCAGAATATTCCTACGGACTTTTCCAGAAATGGAGAGGAGATGTTACAGAATTTATCCAGCGGAAATAGATATGATATTATTCTAATGGATTATGAAATGCCGGAAGGTGGCGGGCTTGAGCTTGTTAGGAAGGTAAGAGAGGATCTGAAAATCAGAAGTGAAGATCAGCCGATCGTATTGATAGTAAACCCGGAAGAAGGAGACTCATTTAGCGAGAAGTCCAGGAAACTGGGAGTTCAAGAAGTGATCTCTAAACCCATTCACATGCAGAAGTTATTCGATATTCTTGCTAGAAATCAGATTTTTAAGGAACCGTTTGAATTTCCTTTGAATACGAGGGATCAAGAAGGAGCTCCTACCATTCATAAAACTGCAACTATCCTGATCGCCGAAGATAATTCTGTAAATATGATGCTCGCAAAAAGTATCGTTAAAAGGATCCTTCCCAAAGCAAAATGTATAGAGGCTCTGACAGGAAGAGAAGCTGTGGATAAGTTTAGAGAGACTAATCCTGATCTGGTCTTTATGGACATCCAAATGCCTGAGATGAATGGGTACGAGGCAACAAAGGCAATACGTATTTTAGAAAAGGACGGTCACAGAGTTCCGATCATTGCGGTGACAGCAGGTATCGTTTCTGGTGAAAGAGAAAGATGTTTAGAAGCTGGGATGGATGATTACATCAGCAAGCCTGCAGTAAAAGCAGATTTTGCCCGGATTATCTTCCGTTGGATGAGTTAAATATACTTTAATATTTTCTAAAGTATTTTGATCTTCTCCCAATAGGTCCAAGATCTTAAGATCCATTCCATAGGCCCTAAAAAGAAGATTCTTTTCCAAATTAGAGAAACTACACCGAAAAAGATCCAGATAGGAACGGTTAGAACGAGGACAATATAACTACCTAACTGATCAAAATAACCAAGTCCCCAGCCACAAAAGATCCATGTACAAATCAAGGATTCTCCTAAATAACAAGTTAAAGAAAGTTTTCCCATAGTCTCGAACCAGATTCGATCCGCAAAACTTCTTCCGGAGTTATAATAATTTCCTAGCAGATATACATAACAAAAAGTGAGAGCAGGTGCGCTGAAAGTATCCGATATCGCATATAAAATTTTTAAGAACACACTTGGATTTTCGGAAAGAATATGACGAGAATGTAATGTGTATATTAGATTCCCTAAAATTCCCAGGATTAAAGCCCAAGGAAAAAGTTTCCGAAATCCGGGCTTCGTTCTCTCCCAATCAGAAAAGATAGAATTTTTGGCAGCAAAAAAACCTAAACAGAACATGGAGAAAACAGTAGGCCATTGGTAAAATACCAAAAATGGAATGGAAAGAATAGTATCCTTGGTTCTTTGCACATTACTTTCCCAGAATCCTCCTAAATATGCTTTTCTACTTTCTTCTAACAGGCGAGGAAGATTTGTTTCTAGTTGGGATTTAAATTCTCCTTCTGCTAAACTCATACCCATTCTGCAAAATACAGCAATTACCAGACAGAATAGAGAAAGTTTTAATAACCAAGAAGAAGATTTGTTTCTTAAAAACCAGAGTAATGCTCCTAAAATTGCGTAAGAAAGCAGAATATCTCCAATAAATAAAAAGATTCCATGAAGAAGTCCTAATATTCCTAAACCGAATATTCTTCTGAAATACCTGGATCTGGAATTTGCTTCTTGATTGTTCTCCAATTGGATAAAAAATCCGTAACCGAATAAAAAGGAAAATAATACATAAAACTTAGATTCGAAGAAGAATGCTACGATCCAAGAACCTATGGAATCCAGAAGAGTGGAATTTTCACCCAAGGAGGCGACCAAATACATCGGTTTTGAAAAATAAGGCAAGTTGACTGCGAGTATTCCTAAAAGCGCAAATCCTCTTAAAAAGTCTATAAATCCTATTCTATTTTTCATGTTCTTACTGTTTAGGCTTCCAGTTCCAGGTAAATGCAAGTAGGATTATCGCAAGGATCGCAGAAGAGAATATTATAAATATAGAATATTCCCAGCGAAACCAGGGGTATGAGCTCATCCATCCTAATCCTTTGGAAAGAGCTGTCCTTCCCAAGTAACCGAATAATCCTATAAATCCTGCTGCTGTCCCGACTGCCTTTTTGGAAGTAAAGTCCAATCCGGCGACTCCCAGTAACATGACTGGTGGATAGATAAAAAATCCTACGATACCAAACAGAGTAAGGTCTGCCCATAAATATCCAGGAGGAAGATATAATATTCCAAATAATGCAAATAAGATAGGAAACATGCATATCAAGCTGACTAATCCTCTTTTTCCGCCTACCTTATCGGAATACCAGCCAACAAGTAGAGTAGAACCTATTCCTGCGAATTCGTAAATTAAAGTGCTGATCCCTCCTTTTTCTAAACTCGCTCCTTTCGCGAATTTTAAATAAGAAGGTCCCCAATCAGTGAGGCTATACCTCACTATATAAACGAAAAAGTTAGCTATTGCAAAGACCCAGATATACTTATTTAGAAGCACCAGATCTATAAAAATTTCCTTAAAGCTGAGTTCTCTTTCTGATTCAGAAACTTTCGCAGAATCAGTTTCCGTTCCGGTATATTCTTCAATAGAAGGAAGTCCAACAGATTGAGGAGTATCCAATAATCTAAAATACAAATAGATCGCAGTTAAAAAGGAAAGAGCTGCCGGAATATAAAATGCGTTTCTCCATCCGAACCAAGAGGCGCTATAGGCTGCAATTACTCCTACAAGTCCTCCTCCTACATTATGTGCTATATTCCATACTGCGAATTTTTGTCCTCTTTCTTTAACGGAAAACCAATGTCCTAAGGATCTTCCGCAAGGTGGCCAACCCATTCCTTGGAACAAACCGTTTAGTCCCCATAAAATTAGATGTGTTTGGTAATCGGAAGAAGCACCAAAAAATATATTACAAATTCCTGTTAGAACGAGACCTAATGGCATAAAAATTTTAGGGTTACTTCTATCTGAAAGTGCCCCCATCAGGAATTTTCCGATACCGTAAGAGATTGCGGTGATCGCTAAAATGTTTCCGATCTGTTCTTGGGAGTAGGAAAGAGCCTGTCCGATTTCCTTGGAAACTACAGGAAAATTATTCCGAACGGTGTAAAAGACAGAATATCCTAGGAATGTTGCCTCTAAAATTCTCCAACGAAACTTTGGATAAAGAGTTTTAACTTCAGAATCTGGGCGTAAAGGTTTCGAAGGGCTTGGTAGAATCCAAGATAATAGACCGTTTCTCATCGATCGGGAAGAATGATCGTATATGTCGGAAGCACAAGTAGAATTTGATTAAAAATGTCTAAATCCGGATTCTTTAGGAGAGTAAGTTTTTCCTTCGTAAGAATATCGGACCTGAGGAGATTCACCTTCTTCCAAAGCGATAACACTGCCGATTTTTCGGATAGAGATGCCTTCCCAAGAAGAAGGTAATTCGTCTGGAGATAAAAATAAAAGTTCTAATTCTTCTCCAGATATTAAAACACCTTCTATCCCGATTGCTTCTTTTACTCCATTTTCAAAAGGAAGTTTGTCTAGATCTAAATCTATTCTGACGCCTGAAGACTTTGCTAATTTGAACACATCTTGCTTGAGTCCATCTGTCAGATCCATTCCCGCATGTATTCTATTTTTTGAATATAGAGAACGACTTAAGTTTAATCTGGATTTAGGTCTTAAATGTCTATCCAAAGCGAGTTTTTTGACTTCTGGAGAAAGAGAAATATGGGCACCTTCTAATATCTTATAACCTAAAAGAGAAGCACCTATATGACCGCTCAAGTATACATTATCTCCTGGTTTTCCACCCTTTCTATCTACAGGAGAATTTGATTTTCCGAATAGAGTTAAAGTTAAGTTTAACTCTTGTGTTCTGTATGTGTCTCCACCGCAGAGTTCTATTTCATAAGAAGTTAATGCCTTCTTAAATGATTCGATAAATGGTTCTAAAAATTCTTTTCGATTACAAGAAGGAGAAAGTCCAAAATTAAAAAATGCCTTTTGAGGAGTCCCGTTAGCCGCCGCTATATCTGATACGTTAACTTCTACCAATTTGTTTGCCAAATCTTCAGGACGACTCCAGTCCAATCTAAAATGAGTTCCTTCGGCAATCGTATCTGTTGTGATTAAGTTACCTTCTTTATCCGAATAACAGTCGTTTTCCTGTTCTTTGCCGGGAGGATATAAGGAGGAGATGAGTTCTTCTTCGTTCAAGTGTTTTCCAATATCTAAAAATCTTGACTTTGTTTTATTTCAACCCTAGTATAAGGCCATGAAATCACGTATAAATTCTTTTTATTTAACCGTACTGATTTTTTCAGTATTCTCCCTTGCAGGAAGTTTGCAATTCAATTCGTTATCAGCTGAGGCTTCTTGCAAATATTCCGTGAGCCAAGAGGCAACTGGACTTGAATGGAAAGCTTTTAAATTCACTGAAAAAACTGGAGTAGGCGGTAAGTTTACCAAAGTAACTATTGCAGGAGCTAAATCTTCGGCTAATATTCCTGACGCATTAAAAGGTTTAAAATTCTCTATCGATTCTTTGGACCTAGACTCTGGAAATGCAGAAAGAGATCCAAAGATCAAGGGCGCATTTTTCGGAAATTTGAAAAAGAGCGGAAAGATAGAAGGATCCGTATCTTCTGCAAAACTAGACGCTGATGGAAAGTCTGGAACTGGAGTGATAAAACTTGTCTGGAACGGAGTGAGTAAAGATGTTCCTTTACAATTCACTTTAACTGGAGAAGTTTTAGAAGCAAAAGGTTCTTTGGATGTAAATAATTGGAATGCAGGTAAGGCTTTAACTGCATTAAACACAGTTTGTAGCGATCTTCATAAAAGTAAGGATGGTAAATCTGTTCTTTGGCCAGATGTAGAGATTACTATAAAATCTACTTTAAAGAAAGATTGTAAATAAGAACTGAGACACGGAGGATAAAACTTGCCCCGCATATTACAAAATTCAGATATTCTGTCTTATCCTCCGGCAGCGACCGGCCTATAACAAATACAAAGTATTCTGTATGCTTGATCACAATTTGCAGCTTGCACATTATTCCAGGTGCCTGCTGCAGAAAGCAGAGGACTTCCTATGTATCCAGTATTGGCAGAAGTATTATCATCCCCGTCATTACAGGTAACGCCTGAAGCGTAATTGCCGGTTCCATCTCCATAGGTCCAGAAATCAGCTGTGCCTAAACCTCCGGCTTCCAAGGTTACGTGTAGATCCAAGCTGTAAAAAGAAGCTAAGTCATCCGCCAAGATTGTGCCAGTAGGTCCGCCTCGCATTGGAACATTAGTCGGAATATCTGAATACAATGAGGTTAAATTATTAGCAGATACTGCAAGTGTAGATACTAAAGGGGCAACGTTTTGACATCCAGTATCTAAGATGGCAGCAAAAGGTCGTTCTTGTTTGCAGATGGTTTGTAGGCTTGCGTCCAAAGTGCCTGTACCTAAGATCGCCAAGTTTCCTCCATAAGCAACACCGGTGGAATAAACATAAATTCCGGAAGGAGCAGAGAAATAGCTCAGTAGATTTGCCAAAGGACTACAAGACCTATCCTGATCTGAACAGGTTTTTGCATCCATACAAGCTTGGGCCGAAAATCCAAAAAATAGGATCAAAACAATACGATATATCATAACTTCACCAAAAACCTTTTCACATATATTATAAATTCAGAATGCATATGGATATCAACCACCCCCACCTGCAGTGGGAACGTAACAAAGACAAAGTATTTTATGTAATTCTCCGCAACCTCTAATGTCTGTTGCGAACCAACTGGATTGCGTTTTTACTAGAGTATTTCCTGCTTGCCCCAAAGTAGATAGACTACCATCATCTGTTCCGTTTGTGCAATTGTCTGCGGCAGCGCCACCATTCCCATCTCCGAAACTCCAGAAGGTTTGGTTTCCTAAACCTGCGGCTTCTAACGTAACCTCAAGATCCAATGCGAATAAGTTAGAATAATCTTGGGCAATAATTGTACCGTAGGGACCTCGGATCGGAACACCTGTCGTAGGTAAGTCTGAATATAAAGCATTTAGTGAAGAAGCAGAAACAAGAGAAGTCGAAACCAAAGGAGCATACTTAGAACATTTAGTATCTATGATATTTGAAAAAAGTCGTTGTTGTCCGCAAATAAAGTTTAAACTAGAATCTAATGTTCCTGGTCCCAAAACGGATAAATTTCCGTTGTAGCCAGTATTTGTAGAATACATATAAATTCCTTCGGGAGCTGAAATGAGAAGACTCATTAAGTTCGCTTGTGAGCTACAAGTCCTATCCTGGTCGGAACATGTTTTATCAGTAAGACAACCTCCGGACAAAATACAAAAAAATAAAACAAGAAGAATGCGAAGCGCCATCCAACCAAGGATAGATCGGAGTTCGCAGGCAGGCAAGAAATTATAAATCGATTTGGAGTCTTAAATTTGTTTTCTATACCTGAATTCTTAAGGTTTAATCCTTATAACAAAGACATATTATTGGATGAGATTCATTACAAGCTGGAGCTCCGGAATTAACCCAGCTTGTAGTATTATCTGTAGGAGATCCAATGGCGCCTGCGGCTCCATTGCTTGTCCCATTGATACAATTATCCGCAGAATTATAAACTCCTCCAGAATTGGAGAATGTCCAAAATGTTTGAGATGTGACTCCGGCAGCTTCCATGGTTACTAATAAGGAAGTGAAAAAATTAGTCCAGGATATAGCCAAGATATCCCCCTTAGGCCCTCTTACCGGATAATCAGTACTACTTGGCAGGCCATAATCTGTTGCGAAATTATAAAGAGAATGTGTGGAAGTCGAAACAACCGGCAGAACATTAGAACAACTAAAATCAGTGATCGCAGAGAATAGCTTATTACTAGTGCAAATATTCTTTAGGCTGTCTTCAAAACTAGATCCATATTTCGCCAGATCTCCCTGGTAACTCTGAGTGGAATATAAATAGATCCCTTTCGGAGTGGAGAAGATAGAGAATAATAGTTCTTTAGTGTTGCACATCTTGTCCGTATCCGAACAAACATCCGAGGACATACAAGCATTCGAAAATAAGAGTAAAAAGCTAAAAAAGTAAAACGACTTGTTCATATAAAAATTCCTGAAAAGTGAACCATTTTCTAAAACTTAAGACGAAAAAAAATCCTTAATAACAGATGCATAAAACTTTTCTATAACTGTCACAGGTATCGCTTGCAAAGGAACCCCAACTTAAGTTTATATCATTCGGATCTCCTGTAATTCCTACGTTTCCATTATCGGACAAGGTGCCGTCCAAACAGGAACTAGAAGCATACGACCATCCGGTGGTTGCGAAAGTCCAAAACTTTTCGGTCGTTACTCCTGCGCTGCTCATGGACAATGTAGGAGTAGACGAAAAAACTAAATTCCACTGGCTATAAATTAATTCTCCTCGAGCTCCTCTTACGGGTAAAGTCCCATCTAAAGAAAAATCCGTAGTGTATGTACTGACCGAGCTAGTTGGGCTTGCAGTCAGAGGAAGAATATTTCCGCAATTGGAAATGGTTTGAGCGAAAAGCCTCGCTTCCGCGCAGATATTCGTAAGACTGATTTGTAGATCCGGCCCATATGCGGCTATATTTCCCTGATAGGATTTTTGAGTAGAATAGATATAGATCCCAGGTGGAACGGAGATAGAAGAATATAAAATTTCGTTAAAGCTGCAACTTTTATCCTCTGAGGCACAGGTTTTGCCGTCTATACAAGCATTTGAGGAAAAAAATAATAAGAAGAGTAATGGCGCAAGAAATTTCACCGCACGATTAAAGACCAAACGGTTAGGTTTTGCAAGAAATAATTTTCTGAATAAAGGATATGGAACTTAGATCTTCAAGAGAATCTTGCAGAATTTTTATACTATTGTCCCTGTGAGCTAGTATCCGGAGTGAAACAAATACAAAGCACACGATGACTAGTGTTGCAAGTAACTGTAGCCGTTCCGTTTACATTTAGCCAATCCACATTCGTCGTTGTTGCAGATCCGATTACTCCGTAAGAAGCATTGGTATTATCCGCACCTTGGCTACAATCGCTTGCTCCAAGCCCTCCTCCTATACTGCTGAAAGTCCAAAAATCATCAGTTCCAAGACCTGCACTAGCCAAGGGTTGAAGTAAATTGGTGCTTCCATTAACGACAAAATTATCCCAGTTGGTAGCAAGCATGATTCCAGTCGGTCCATAAACAGGAAGGATAGTTGAAACAGAATAGGATGTATTGTAATCATATAGAGCCACTGATACGGTTGCTATTAGAGCCCACACATCCGGACAGAATTGGTTTGCAAGTGAAGAAAATAATTTTTCCTCTTTGCATATATTTTGAGCGCTTATTTCCGGAGTAGAACCGTAAGCGGAGAGATTACCTTGGTATTTTGCATTTGTAGAATATACATAGATCCCTTCTGGAACGGAGAATGCGGAACTAATTAATGCTTGGATATTACAGCTTTTATCCTCATTGGAACAGGTTTTATCCGAAATACATCCAAATGAAAGAAAGCTAAAAAGAATAATGTATATTGGAATTCGCATAACAATGAGCCATACGTTATTATGGCATTTCAAAATTGCAAGAAGCTTTATTATATAGATTATTGTGCGACACTCTCACCAGCAATATAGCAGATACATAATACTCTTAACGATTGATCACAACTAGCCGAATTGCTTATTGTTGGATTGATCCAATCTAATGAGGTACTATTTGGCGTTCCGATACTTCCGGGAGATTCTGAATCCGTAGTAGTTCCGTTTAAACAATCAGTCCCCTGGCCACCTGTACTGTCCGCAAAAGTCCAAAACAATTCTGACCCCAAACCTGCAGCAGAGAGTGTGCTTTTTAGTATAGTTGCAGATCCGAAAAAGGTAGTCCAATTATCTGAGAGCAAGATTCCTGTTGGACCATAAATTGGAACAGTAGTTGGAACACCATATTCGCTCGCATAATCAAACAAAGGTGCGTTTGCGGTAGAGACGAATGCCTGAACATTCGGGCAGAATTGATTGACCAGACCGGACAAAAGTTTTTCGCCTCTACATATATTTTGGAGACTCTCTTCCTCGGTTGCCCCATAGGCTGCCAAATTCCCTTGGTATTTCTGGTTTGTTGAATATACGTAAATCGCTTCTTGTTGAAAGGAAAGGTAAGAAGAAATAAGAGCTTGAGAACTACAGCTTTTATCGTCGTCGGAACAGGTTTTGTCGCTCAAACAATTGTAATATAGGAAAGAATATAGAAATACGATTAGGATCAACCTGCGGCTTTGCACAATATAATAATCCTTAAAGGGCTATACAAACTTCAAGGAATTTCTCATTACACTTGACTAAATTGTCAGAAAGTTTTTCCTTCTGCCAAGATGCGTCCAAACCTTAAAGTCCGTTCTATAATTTTTTTCCTATTGGCAATGGTCCTAACTCCAAGCCTTTTATTTGCAGATCAGACTATCCTTCTCCGTAAAGGAGGCAAGGTAATCGGTAATGTTGTAGGTCAAAACGAGAAGACGATCACCGTTCAATCCGAATCTGGCAAACAAACCATCAACAAAAGAGAAATATTAAAAATTATTTATAAAGATATCACAAGAGAAGAAGAGAACCGCATCCGTAAGGAAGAGGAAAAGAAGGTCCAAGAGAATCCTCAAATAGTGGAGGAGCCGATTCAGATCATTCCACCTCCAACTTCTACAGAGTCTGGCAGAAGTAGATGGAGCGCAGTATGGCGTTCTGCAGTCCTGCCTGGTTGGGGACAGTGGTATACTGATAATAAACTGGAAGCTAAGATTACCGGAGGAGCATTCCTGGCCAGCTTAGCATACGCAGGTTATTCCAGATCCGAGGCTGAATCAGCAAAAAGCAAATATGATGACGCAGTTTCCAAAAGTAGCAGTACGGGAGCATTGATCTACGGAGGTGGAGTTGCAAACTTCTACCTTCTCACCGTAGTGCCTGGAGCAAGAGCAGATTACGAAAGTTCAGTCCAATCTTATAACACTTCCGTGTATGTATTGGGAGGAGTGTATCTTGCTCAATTGGTCCGTACTTATTTCCTGGGAAAGTCCTGGGAGCAGGGAGCTTCTGCTAATCCAGTAGCTTGGACAGTTGTACCTAAACCTGATTGGTCTGCTGGCAGAATTGGCTGGGGAGCAGAGGCAAGTTTTAGCCTCGGTTTCTAGGAATTTTGTTCGTATTTCCTTGACCCCTTAGGCCGGTACGCGAAATTGGCCAATACAGGACATACCCATGCCAATCGTATCTAAACCGCATAGAACTCCTTCCTTAAAAAAGGAACAAGCTAGTAAAGCTTGGTACGTAGTCGACGCTGAAGGCAAAACCTTAGGTCGCCTCGCTTCGGAGATCGCAACTAGACTCCGCGGTAAACATAAGCCTACTTTTACTCCCAACGTTGATTGTGGAGATAATATCATTGTTATCAACGCTGCTAAGGTAGCAGTGACTGGAAATAAAGAGACTCAAAAAGAATATTTCCATCACTCTCGCTATCCAGGTGGTATGACAGCTACTACTCTCCAAAACATGAGAGCAAAACAACCTGAAAAAATCCTGTATGAAGCTGTTAAAGGCATGCTTCCTAAAAGTAAACTCGGTGCTGAAATGTTAACTCATTTCAGAATTTTCCCAGGAACCGAGCATAATCTTGGCGCTCAAAAGCCGATCAAACTGGAACTCTAGGAGATATTAGAATATGGCAAGCGCCAAGGAAATTTGGGCAGTAGGTCGTCGTAAAAACGCAATCGCCCGTGTAAAATTAAAAGAAGGTTCTGGTAAAATTGTAATCAATGATAGAGATTACAAAGATTATCTTCAAAACAGCCGTTCTAATATTAAAGAAGCTATCACTGCTTTAACTCTGATGAACGTTGCCGAAAAGTTTGATCTTAAGGTAAATGTTTCCGGAGGAGGGATCATCGGACAAGTCGGAGCAATCCGTCACGCACTTGCAAGAGTGATCTGCCGCTATAATCCCGAGTTCAGAGCTACTGTTAAAAAAGAAGGCCTTCTGACTCGTGACCCACGTATGGTGGAACGTAAAAAATACGGTCTACACAAAGCACGTAGAGGAACTCAGTTCTCTAAACGTTAATCTACGCTTTTTAGATCTATTTTTGAGAATGCCTGAAGTTCTTGCCAGCAAGACCTCGGGCATTTTCTGTTTTAAGGGGTATCATGAATTTTAAGAAAGTTTCCGAAGTCCGCAAAATCTTTTTGGATTATTTTAAGGAGAAAGGCCACACAATAGTTCCTTCTTCCTCTCTATTACCTGCGGGAGATCCTACACTTCTATTCACTACTGCAGGAATGGTTCAGTTCAAACCGTTATTTACTGGTGCGGTAGAACTCCCTTATACAAGAGCAACTTCTGCTCAAAAATGTTTGAGAACCACTGACCTGGAGAATGTTGGGAAAACAGAAAGGCATTGTACATTCTTCGAAATGCTTGGAAACTTCAGCTTCGGAGATTATTTTAAAGAAGAAGCTATCGAATACGCATTAGATTGTTCCGTAAATCATCTTGGATTTCCTAAAGAAAAACTTTGGATCACAGTATTCGAAAATGATGATGAAGCGGAGAAAATCTGGATCTCTAAAGGTATTCCTAAGGATAGGATTACTCGTTTAGGCAAAAAAGACAATTTCTGGGGACCTGCGGGAGATAGCGGTGCTTGCGGACCTTGTTCGGAATTATACTTGGATAGAGGACCTGAGAAGGCTTTCCCAGATTGTGGTGTAAAATACGAGTGTAAACCGGGCTGTGATTGCGACCGTTTTTTAGAATTTTGGAATATAGTATTTAATCAATTCAACCAAGACACTGAAGGAAATCTTCATCCTCTTAAACAAACAGGTATCGATACTGGTTCTGGATTAGAAAGGGTCGCTCTACTTTTGCAAGGAGTCGATTCAGTCTATGATACCGATGAACTCCGTGGAATTATTTCAGAAGTAGAAAAGATCTCAGGCAAAACATATAACGAATCCACTAAAGTTCCTTTTAGGGTCATCACTGACCATATTCGTTCTGTATTATTCACAGTATCCGATGGTATCTATCCAGATAGAACTGGAAGAGGATACGTTATCCGTCGTTTGATCAGAAGAGCAGTATTATTCGCCAGAAAATTGGACCTAAGGGAACCTTTCTTACACAAACTGGCAAAATCAGTATGTAATATTTATAAAGAAAGATATCCTGAATTAGAAAAACATATTTCTTCAGTAGAAAGAACACTTCTGGCAGAAGAAGAATTATTCCTCAAAACATTAGAGATCGGTTTGGAGAAGATAGAAGTTCTTGTTTCCAAAACCAAATCAGAAGGTTCCAGCACATTCTCCGGGAAAGATAGTTTCTTGTTATACGGAACTTATGGTTTTCCGGCAGAAATGACAGAAGAGATAGTTGCAGAGCATGGACTTTCTTTCGACAGAAAAGGTTTTGAAGAAGAATTAGAGAAGGATAGACAATCTTCTCGCGAGACTTGGAAAGCAAATAAGGTTTCCTTATTCACTGGGATCAAAACTGATAAGACCCAATTTTTGGGTTACGATGCTTTAGAAGCAGAGTCAGATCTTAAATTTATTTTCTTAGATAATAAACAGACGTCCGCACTTAAGGAAGGTGAGTCTGGTGTATTAGTATTTTCTTCCAGTCCATTCTACCCAGAAGGTGGAGGGCAGGTTGGAGATATTGGATTTATCCGAAAAGACGGGTCCGTCTTTAAGGTTTTAGATACCCAAAAAGAGAATGATATCATTCTTCATATCGGGACAGTTATTTCCGGAAGTTTTTCTGCCGGAGACAAAGCAAAGCTGGAAGTAGAAAAGGAAAGAAGAGAAAGACTCAAATTCCATCACTCCGGAACTCACTTATTAAATGGCGCCCTCAGAAATCTACTTGGAAATCATGTTCTTCAAAAGGGATCCATCGTTTCTCCTGAATATTTGCGTTTTGACTTTTCTCATCCAAGTCCTTTAAGTGCAGAAGAAATTCGTAATATAGAATCCTGGGTGAACGAAAGTATTGGTCGTCATATTCCGGTAGATACAAAAGTTCTACCAATTGAAGAAGCTAAGAAGACCGGAGCAGTTGCTGCTTTTGACGAAAAATACGGAGACAGCGTAAGAGTCCTGCAAATGGGAGATCGTTCCCTGGAATTCTGTGGTGGAACCCACGTAGGGAATACTGGAGATATCGGATATTTTTTCATTAAAAAAGAATCCAGCCCAGGCGCTGGAAACAGAAGGATAGAAGCAGTAGCAGGCCCACTGGTTCTCGAAACCTTCCAAAACAGATTTGCAGAATTAACAGAAGCAGTCCAAAATCTAAACCTTAAGATCAAAGATGATTTGGGTGCAGAAGGGGCTTCACTTTCTATCAAAACTACCATCCCTGGACCGGATGAGATTAGATCCTTGTTCGAATCTAAAGGTGCAGACGCAGTAGTTTCTCTCAGGGATCTTTCCGAAAAACTATCCGTTGAATTAGAAGAAACTCAATCCAAGTTCTTAAAAGAGAAGAAGAATAGAGAATCCAGGGACTTTGAGAACAATCCGGAAGTGATCGCAAAAGTATTCGAAAATTCTAATATAATCGGATCTGTAAAAATTGTTTCTGCGATTTTTGAATCCAAGGATGCAAAAGCATTAAAAGGACTTTCTGATAATATCAAAGTCAGAGAAAAGGAAATAGTAGCTATTCTTGCTAGCAAAAACGCAGAAGATGCGAGCATAGTAATCACTTGTTCTGCTTCTCTCGCTGGAAAGATCCATTGTGGAGAACTCGTAAAAACTGCCTGTGAAATTTTAGGCGGAAAGGGCGGTGGAAAACCGGACATGGCCCAAGGCGGAGGAAAAGAAGTTTCCAAAGTAGAAGAAGCAGTCAGATCTGCATTAGAAAAGGTAAGTTCCAGCTTGAACGGGGGAAAATAAAATGAGCGATCCATCATTCGACGTTGTTTCTGAAGTAGATAAACCTGAATTACAAAACGCGGTTACCCAAGCGATCGCAGAGATCAAGAATAGATTCGACTTTAAAGGTTCTAAGTCAGAGATCAAACTGGAAGAAGAAAATCTGACTCTTATATCCGACAACGAAGCTAAGTTGGAAAGTGTAATCGATGTTTTGATCAATAAAATGGCTAAAAGAGGACTTGGTCTTAAGTCTTTTGATTTCAAATCCAAATTGGAACCTGCTACAGGTAATACTGTTCGTATGAAAGTGAAAATACGCAACGGCCTCGAAAAAGAACAGACCAAAGAAATTACTAAGATTGTAAAAGATTCTAAACTGAAAGTGATCCCAACTATTATGGGAAATTGTGTTAGGATCCAAGGTAAGAAGAAGGATGATCTTCAAGAGATCATGAAACTCCTAAAATCTGCTGATCTCTCTTTTGATGTCCAATTTCAAAATTTTAAAGGTTAATCAAAACCTTTCAGAAAGATAAGGGTCTAATTTAGGTATGAAACGTTTTATACTTCTCGCAATCATTTCTACTTTTATGATCTCAGGGCTTTCTGCTGAAGAGGAAAATCCGATCAAGTTTAAGATAGAAAAATCTTCTCCTTCTACGTATCTTTTGAAAGTTGTATATCCTGAAAATTTCGGGGTCCAGAAAGAAGCACCGCATAGAATTTTACTCAATCCTGGATCCGGATTAAAAGTTGTTTCTGCGGATCTAAAACTGAAAGGTAAAATTTCTACTCGCAAGAAAGAATATTTTGAATCAGTTGAGCCTATGCAGTTAAAATTAGAAGGAAAAGGTGAATTAGAAATTCACGCTAAAATTTTCTACTGCGATTATAATAGGAATATCTGTATTCCTGGAAAGATATTACAAAAAGAAACTATTCAATAATCGAATAGAATCTGAGTAAAAAGAAAAAGCGGCATCATGGCCGCTTTTTTTATTTAAACTGGTTTGTAGGAGCTCCTACATCATGCTTCAAATTATTTCTTAATTTCTATTTTTAGATCTGGTTGAGATACATGAAATAGATAGTAAGTCTTTCCGTTGATTGGTTTAGAAACTTTTACAAACTTTCCTTTTGAATCTACTAATTCTTTCAGGAATTTGCGGTCGGTAGGGCGGAATGAGTCTCCCTTCTCCGCTATAAAAAGATTTAAGGCTCTTTTTTTAGCAAGGTCTAATGCCTCGCCTTCATTCCCATCCAAAGAAGATACTACAACTTGGTAAGTGGATGAGCTGATAAAACCTTCGGTTGCTTTTACGAATTGGTCGTCCTCTGTGGGAGCGGATTCTTGGACCACATTCTTAGGAGTTTCTTTTTTAGGTTCTTCCGTTTGAGGTGTTTTACATACGGAAATTAGAGAAACGATCAATATTGTAAAAATCGTTTTTGTATGCATAGCGTTAGATTCCTTTGTTATGGAATGATTTTAGATTCTAAGGTTCGCTTGAGTAAATCCGCATCCACAACCCTAAAAACAAAAATACAGCTCTTAGGGTCGCTATAATCTTCTCTGTATAAGAACAGTTTATCCAATAGCCAAGCGAAAGAAGCTCGGTAGGTTAAATAATCGGCATTTACGATTTCCGTCTTCTTCTTTTCTTTTTTTTCTTCCGGAGTATCGTCTTCTGCTGGGGCCTGTATGTTTTGAGTGGCGATAGAAGCGGCACCCATAGGAGAATTGGACTTGGTCCGAACCGCTTGGGGTGGTCCAGGAAGTGGCTCATATTTGGGAACTGTAGAATTGACCCCGACTCCTATCCAAGTTTTTCTTTCTTCTGAGATTTGAGCTAAGAGTAAGTTTACAGACATCTCATCTCGTTTACGGATGGCTCTTGCCTTACAATCTTCTCTTAATGTTAGGATAGGTTTTTCTTGGTTAGGGATAGGAACTGTTACCACTACTTGGAAATAATCATGAGAGATAAAACCCGAATCGCTTAAATTATCCCAAACCTTTCTTCTGTATTCTGGATCTGCAGGTTCGCAATATCCTAAAAAAAATGTCAGGAATAAGACCGACAAAACCCGCAACATAGGTCCTAGTTTAAAGCTCCCCTCTACAAAAACCAGCGGGATTTTTTCCCGGTATCTTCTGGACAACATAACTTTTAGGGGAAATCATGTTGGTTATGTGGGAATATCTTTCCAAGTCCGTCATTTCTCGTTTCAGTTTTTTGTTTTTCACTCTTTGTATTTTTATAAACTTCGAAGCATTCGCTAACGAAGACATCTTCTCAGAGATCCGAACCACTTTGGAATCCAGAGTGAAAAAGGTGATTTTGAAGAATGGGATCAGGCTTCTTATGATGAAAAGGGCCGATTCTCCTACGGTTGCAGTTTATACCAAATTTTTGGTGGGTGCTGCAGATGAAACTCCTGAGATCGCAGGTACCGCCCACCTTTTAGAGCATATGCTTTTTAAGGGCACGAAAAATATCGGAGTCACTGATGCCAAAAAAGAAAAAGTATATTTAGATCAGATCCGTGTATGGGGAAAACGTTTAGATTCTTATCGTATACAAGAAAGAGAATTAGCTGCCAAAGGGGAACCTGTTCCTGAAAAACTTATCAAAGATAAAAATATTTTAGAGACCAGATTTAAGAATCTGTTGGAGCTCCATCGTAAGTTTGTGGTTTCCAACGAAGATTCTTATATTTATGAGAAGAATGGCGGCACTGGTTTTAATGCATATACTACAAACGATGTAACAAATTACCAAATCCTTCTTCCAGCAAATAGACTGGAGATTTGGGCAAAATTAGAATCAGATAGATTAAAAGATCCTATATTAAGAGAATATTATACAGAAAGAGATGTGGTTCTGGAAGAGCGCAGGATGAGAGTGGAAAACCAGGGAATGGGGATCTTAAGAGAGAAATTCTTAGGCGCTGCTTTTCCTAAACATTCTTATGGAATGCCTGTAATCGGTTATGAATCCAATCTTCCTTTTTTAGATATAGATAAAACAGAAGAGTTTTTCAGAAAGAATTATAGGCCTCATAAAATGGCGATCGGGATTGTAGGAGATCTTGATTTCGATAAAACCGAAAAATTAGTCCGAAAATATTTTGAAGATATTCCGGATGGACCTTCTCCTAAACTTTCTCATGAGCCAGAAAGTTTTGATCATGAGACAAGGAGAGTGAGTGCAAAACATTCTTCTGGTCCTATGAAAGTGATGGGTTGGCTGACCCCAGCTTCTCCTCATCCTGATAAACCAGTTTTAGAATTGATTGATGCAATTTTGTCTCAAGGTGAGACCGGAAGATTATATAAGAGACTGGTACTTAGAGATAAGCTTGCTCAAAGAGTAGCTTGTTGGACAGGAGAACCTGGAGAAAGATATGCGAATCTATTTGCGATCTATGTAACCAACGTAAGAGGTGCGGATCCTGATAAGATTGAATCTTCTATCCTCGAAGAAATTGAAACTCTCAAAAAAGAAGCAGTCACCGAAGATGAACTGGCTAAGATTAAAAATCAGATAGTGGCTGATTATATCAGAGGTCTGAACAGCAATTCAAAACTTGCTGATGTTCTTACTTATTATGAATTAGTGGCCGGAGATTGGACCGAGATTTTCGATGATTACGCACGTTTGGATAGAGTTACGCCGGATGATATAATGAGAGTGGCCCAAAAATATTTTACATCTCGAAACCTGACTGTAGGCGATCTGATTAATTCTGATGGAGAGAAAAAATGAATATTATAAAAAAATTAACTATCTCCAATCTTGTATTCTTATTCTCTTTTGCTGGCTTAACAGCTGCTCCGGGAGATTTTGTAAAAGACGTAAAAGTCCCCGCTTTAGAATTCCATTTTCCTGAAATTAAGGAGATTGGTAAGGACCCGAACACTCGGATCTTGTATTTGGAAAATTCTGAGTTTCCAATCAAAACTCTGGAGATTACTTTTTATGCGGGACCTTCTTTCCAACCTAAAACTTCTTTTGAACTAGTGGAAATTTTTCCTGAGGCTTGGAAGAAGGGGGGCACAACCTCTCATCCAGGTGAAAGTTTTGCAGAAGTCTGGGAATCTTACGGTTCCAAGCTAAGAGTGGATTCTGATCTGGACACTGTGACTTTAACATTCTCCTGGCTTTCCAGATATGACCAAGAGTCTAAGGCATTAATCTCAGAATTTTTAAAACAACCTATCTTTGGAAAGGAAGCATTTGAGATCGCAAGATTACAATTAAGCGAACAGATCAAAAGAAGAAATGATAATATCGTAGGTCTTGCTTTTAGAAAAGCAAACGAGCTTGTATACCAAGGAAAAGTAAAGGGAAAGGCACTTTCTTTAACTACACTTGAACAATTAAAAGAAGAAGATCTAGGGGAATATTATAAAAACCAATTATTGAGTTCCAGACGTTCCATACTTGTAAGTGGCAAATGGAACCAAGAAGAAATTCCTCAGTTTTTAGGAGATATTCTGCCAGGATTGTCAGGAAATCCAGTGATGGAATCCCAAGGTTCTAGTCCGGAAGAGCTGAATAAAAATCTAAAACAGAAAGATATCAAAAACTTGATCGTAGATAAGGCGAATACCCAAAACGTAGTTCTGTTTTTGGGAGTGGGGCCTGCTCATAATGATAAAGATTTTTATGCAGTCCAAGTTTTAAATTATCTTGTTGGAGGCGGTGGTTTTACTTCCTACTTCATGAGTAAGATCCGCTCGGATAAGGGACTCGCTTATTCTTCTTCCAGTCATCCTGTGTTTGAGAAAGATCACTCGGTGATTTACTTTTTCACTCAGACAAAATCTCAAAGTACCATGGAAGTTTATAATCTCATGGGAGAAATTTTGGGAGATTCTACCTTCTCTAATATAAGCGAAGAAGAATTGAAAAATGCAAAAGAAGCAATTCTGAATAAATTTATCTTCTTATTCACTGACTCTATGGAAATTCTTCGTAACGAAGTTCGTTTTAGAGAACATAAAATGCCTAAGGATTATCTTAGAAATTACAGAGATAAAATCCAGAATGTTTCTCTTGAAGATTTGAGAAGAGTTGGTAAAATATATTTTAGAAGAGATAAACTAACTGCAGTGATCTCTGGACCAAAATCTTCAGTCTCTTCTGACCTGCCTGGACAAAAAACAATTGGCCCGGAAGATCCGATCCCATAATGGATTGTAAGTTCGAACATAAAGGATACCTATTTGAAGGAATTTCAGAAGGAGGAATTCGTACCTCTATTGTAATGCCTCGTTTGAGTTTGATGTTCGATATAGGACACCAAAATCCAAATCGTATCAATATTGATAGACTACTATTGACTCATGCACATTTGGATCATTCTGCAGGAATTCCTTATTATATTTCTCAAAGATCCTTACGTAAATTAGGACCTCCTAAAATTTACCTTCCTAAAAGTTTAGAAGCGCCTATGAGAGAAATTTTATCTCTCTATTCTAAAATCGAAGATTTTACTTACTCCTACGAAATGAAAGGATTAGAAGAAGGGGAAGAAATAGAAATAGACGCATATCATTTTTTTAAAGCGTGGAAAACATTTCATAGAGTAGATTCACAAGGTTATACTATCTACGAAAGAAAGAAAAAATTAAGATCCGAGTTTGCCGGATTAGATAGAAACGAACTTTTGAAAAAGAAAGAAGAAGGGATCGACATCAACGAAGTTCATTCCAAACCTGTGGTCAGCTTTTCAGGTGATACCAAAATAGAGTATGTGCTGACTCATAAGGATGTAGCAGAATCTGAGATCCTTTTTTTAGAATGCACTTATATAGACCACGAAAGGAATGTGGAGAATGCAAGAGAATGGGGGCATATCCATTTAGATGAGATCTTACATCATATTTCTTCTTTCAAAAACGAAAAGATAGTTCTGATCCATTTTTCAAAACGTTATCCTCCTGCGTATATTCGAAAAGTTTTAACTAAAAGAATTCCTCCTTCCGAAAGAGATAGAATTCATCTTTTTCTTCCTGAATAATATGGCTTCTCAAAACCCGAAACAGAAATACGGTACTTCTATTTATAAGGAGGGATTAGAAGATTGGATCCATTCTGAATTAGTAAAACGTCCCTTTCATTGGTTAGAAGATCTGGAGAAAAAAGCTTCTCAAGATAGATTTCCTGTTTTAACTCCTGCTTCCGGGGCAGTGCTTGCATTTTTGGCTTCTTCTTGGGATCCGGATGTGGTTTTGGAACTCGGAACAGGTTATGGAATTTCCTTATTATGGATTGTATCTGCAATTCGAAAAAACGCAAAGATCCAAACTGTGGATAGAGAGGAAGAATTCATCCAAGTTGCGAAAGAATTTTTTGCCAAGCTGGAGCCTAACTCAGATAGAGTTACATTTACGAATGCAGACTGTTCTGAGATCGCAAAAGAATTTTTGGAACCTTCTTCTTTGGGCCGAAAAGAACTGATGTTTGTGGACTGTGATAAGATACGTTATCCAGAAATTTTAGAAATGATCCTAGAGAAAGGGAAGACCAGAAATCTAAGAGTGATCTACGATAATGTTCTCTGGCATGGAAGGATTGCAGATCCGGAAAACCAAGCCCCCTCTGACCAAGCAGTCCGTAAATTATGGTCCCTAATCAAAAATTCTAAGATAGAATACACCTTATTCCCTGTTGGTGACGGGATATTATGTTTCGATTTTAAGCAATAAAAAGCTTGTTTGGTTCTAAAGCGTTGTGTTATATTACCGCGAAGGGTCGATCACATGACAAAAAATTCTTTCCCTCGGATCGTCGCGGTGTTTGCGGCATTCTTTATAATTTCGTACGGCGTATCTGCACAAAATAAACCCACAAGTAATGACGGTAAAGGTTCTGCCTTAGCCAATGCGGCTGAAGATCCTAAATACCAGGGAGATTATTTGGAGGAATTTCATTTTGCCAGAACCTTGGATTCCACCCAAAACAAGATCAAAGGTGATCTAGGTGCCTTGGAAGTGGTTGTAAAAAATTTCGGATCTCAGGTCCAGAACTCTCAACAGGATTTCGATACCATCTGGAAAAAATACAACGAAGCATATCGATATTCTTTAATGCGTAAATATGTTGTCGCTGGCCGTAAGATGAAAGAAACGGAAGACGAGACCAACAAATTGTACGGAAAATTCTCCGATCTATATAACCAAAAAGTGGATCAGTTATTGGGCGAATGTGCGGATGCAATTGTTTCTATCGAACAAAAGTCCGGACCTGGCGCTGCTGCAAAGGGATATGCTGGAAGAGAAGTTTCCAATAACCAACATAAACTTCAAATTGCTTATTACCAATTCATCCAAGCGGAGAAGATGAGAAGGGACTCCAGATTTAAGGACAGTCTCATGCATCTTAGGATCGCGAAAGAATACGGAATTTCTATCCTCAGCAAATTGAAGACAGAAGAGGAAAGTAAGAATGTCCGGGAGAAATACAAAATAGATCTGAGCGATAATCGCAATATGGTCTACGCAGAATCTAAACTTTAAAAGATTTCCGGACGTCAATAGCCGGATTCCTTCCTTGACGTATCACAAGGGGATAGCAGTCTTTGCCTGATATCCCCGGAGAAATAAATTTCCATACGTGATACGAAAAATTTTATTTATTCCTTTAGTCCTAATTTTTTCATTTTCTGTTTCTTCTCAAGAAACAACCCCGAAAAGAACCTATAATATAGTTATAGATCCTGGCCATGGCGGTTTGGACCTAAAACCTAAAGAGGAACACGGAGATAAATACGATCCAATCTCTAACAAATATCTGGAACCTTATAAGGCAGGCGCTCAAACAAAATCCAGAAGAGAAAGTGAAGTAGTACTCGCTCTTGCAAAAGAAGTAAAAGAAATTTTGGACCTTACCAAAACTCCGGAAGGATTCGAAACATTTAGATCTTATGCAAAAAAATTTACGAATGATACTCTTCCTTGGATCAGAATCGATTCGGATCTAACTAGAGAAGAAACAGCAAAAGAAGAAGGAGCCGATCTTTCTTCTGACCCGAATGCTTTTTATAGATTGTATGATTATCCGGATAAAAAATCAGGAAAACTTAAACCCGGAAGAATTTCCAGGATCAACGCAGCTCGACCTTATTTAGTTTTATCTTTGCATTTGAATCCAAGTTGGAAAGGACATCCAGGTGGAATGGCAGCAGTTCTTTCTCCTTCTTATAGAACATTCTATAATTTACGAAAAATATCCGAAGGAAAATCTTCTAAGTCTTTTGAAGACGGGCCTTGGAGCGAGTGGATGCGTTTCAAGATGGAATGGTCCCGCTTAGAAAATGCAGTAGCGGATGCTTGGATCTATTTTAATGGTTACTGGCCGAACAAATCCGGTAAAAAGACTGACCTTTCTAATTTTGAAGGATATCGCCAAAATATGGTGACATGGAAATATGCTGATCCTTCCGGCTGGGTCGATAAAGCGGTGTTAGATGGTCCAGGGCCATATGCCAAAAAACATTCAGAATACTCCGCGAAAGGAAAATTCTGGGATAGAGAAAGAGCAGAGCCTGAACTTTGGAGAAGAGAAGATGGTGCAGAAGGGTTCGGAGGAGACAATCATTACGCTGCAACGGAACTCATGAGATTTTTGCAATATGGCCTTAGGACTTTGCCTAATTCAGAAGAAGAACTGTCCAATCCTGGTCCAATTAATAAGCCGTATATCTCCACTTATAGTCTTCCTACATTTATCAATGCAATCTCAGCATATTTAGAAATTGGTTATATTGATAAGGAGAAGGATATGAAAATCCTGACCCAAAGAAGAAAGGACACTGCAATTAGTTTAGCGGTCGGGGTTTATTCCTTATTTCACGGCATCAAAATTAAATCTGCTGATTTACCTTATGTTCCTAAAGGGAAAAAAATCGATTGGGCACGTTATGAAAACTTGAAGGAAGGAAATTACTTCAGAGTAGTAAGAGATGATTGATTCTGAGTCTTCTTTCCGCAACGGGCAGAACTCAGAGACATTCGAAACCTCCTCCTTCCTTCGGAAAGTCCTCGGCTCCGAAGTTCTGCCCCTTGTTCCAAGAAACTCAAAATTATTCATCCCTCACCACTCTCATACTACTAAAACCTACAAACTAAAATCACGTACTGCTAAAGATCGTTTTAATTCTCGTTTTCCTAATTTAAATCTTACTTATTACACTGATCTTACTAGAAACCTAATATCTAAATGTTATCCTAAGAACTGTCCTACTTGTAAAATACCTCTTACTAAAGGTATATCTACTAGAGAGAATGTTCTTCGATGCTCCAAATGTAACTGTCAGGTATCTCTAACTAAAGATACTCCACTAGAGCATCTCAAAATACCTTTATGGACCTTCTCATATATCTTTCTAGAAGCGATACAAAGGTCACCATTAGGATTATCTGCTTCTGAGATACAGAGAAGGTTAGGTGTATCTAAATCAACCGCTACTCTTCTTAAAAGACGATTACAGATATTCTTAAGTGATCTCATTCCTTCTATTAAAAGAGAAATGGTAAAGGATCTTAAGAAGGCTTGGAAAGGTAGAAATTTGCCAGAATCAGGCGATTTGAAGCCATTTATAGAAGGTAAACCAGTAGTTCATATGGATACTTTGGCTTTATTCTCTGCTTCTCAAAGAGCTAATGGATTTCGTAAAAGATATAAGCATAAAGGTCAAACAGCATCAATATATCTTACTGATGCAGTAGCTTTAGAGAAAGGTAAATATCAGATAGGGACTTTAGTTCACACTATTGCGATCAAAGGTGGACCTGTAATACTTTCATCTGTTCCTGATCAGAAACAGAAAACTCTAATGCCTTTAATGGATTTTATTCCAGAAGATTCTCCTATATTTAGTGATGAAGGAATGCCTTGGATGGAGAGATATAATAAAAACTTTCGAAGTATAAACCATAGTGCTCGTGCAAATGATTCTAAAAGAAACGTTTGGGCTAGAAATAGATGGAGTAAAGATTCTATTAATAACCAAGTAGCAGAAGGAATCCAAAGATCTGTTAAATACTCTTTCTTAGCTTCTTACTCTTATATTAATCCTAAGTATAGTACTCTTTATTTGAATGAGTATTCTGCTCTTAAAGGTTTAAAAGTCTATGGGTTAGATAGACTATTAGGTAGAAAGAGTGGCTTATTGGGGAATGTAGGGAATGGGTGATGATTGAATCAGTTATTGTTTTTAGAAAGCAGGGACCTGGTAGTTAAATAGTCTACTATATCCATTTCCCCTCAAAAAACTATATGCAGAATGTATATATGTGGAGACTTTTGTCAATCGTTAAGTCAGTTAACGTTCTTAATTTGGCGCATCATTCGTTACTTACGAAATTTATAAACTGTAATGAAGAACAATTTTATAGTCCTAATAATTTCCTTTCTGATTCCTTTTTATTTACTTTTTCAGCCTCAGTCGGAAGCCAGTGAAATAAAGAATCTAAAAATCCATCTTCGTGGACTTGGTTCCATTAATCTTAATGATCGGATTGACCAGATAGAGAAAAAGTTATCTATTAAGTTTGTCGGTGGAAAGGAGGATAGCGATTTTGATGGAAAGCCATGTTATTTTTATTCTATACCAGATCTTAAGAGTGTATTGTTTATGTTTACGGGTGCAGCTAACGATATTCGACTAGGAAGAATTTATATTAATGATCCAAGTCTTGAAACCTTATCGGGAATTAGAATAGGCTCAGATGTTCAATCTGTTCTTTCAAAATACAAAGATAACATTCAACGTAGTAGTGAGCATTATAGAATGGTCCAAAAATGAAGTTACTATTTCTCGCAGAAAGGGTAAATGGACTAAAATAAAGTATTCTCCGATAATACATAAAAGATATGGAACGAACTTTCCAAATGTAAAAGGAGAATTTAATGGTTGGGTATTTTCAGGGTTTTTAACAACCGAACCTATATTAAAACGAGCCACGAAAGATGTTTATACTGATAAGAATGGTTGTTTCCAAGTTAACCAAGCTAATTTCCCAAAAGATTTTAGATCGGGAACAATTATAGGCTGTACCGGTGGTGGATTTACGGAAGAAAATTCAGGAAGCTTAGATCTGCATTTATTTTCCGATCATAGCATTATACATCACTTTGCCGATTATTATTCCGATGAAGGCTCATGGCAAGCTACTTCAAATTGTATTTCAATAATTCTTGATCAGGAACATTTTGAATCTGTGAGTGTTAACGCTTGTATTGAAAGGGAATGCAAGAACAACTCAATCTATAGTATAGAATTCTGCGAAAGAGCTTGTTCATATTGGAAAACGGAAATTAAATTATTCGTCGATTCAAATGATAAACTGTACTACCAATATAATAATGGTCGTAAATTCCAGGTGGATTGTTTACAGGTGACAAAGTAATTTACATGCTTTGGGAATTTTGAAAATGAAATTTAGTTCTTGTTTATATGACACTAAGGTTATGTGATCAGAAGCGATTTGAAGTATATGGCTAAACAAATTAAAATCTTCTTACTTTTTCTTTCTATCATTTACGTTGGAGAGATTCTTCCGCAAGCTTACGATGGTACACCTTGCCAGAATGCTTCTAATCCTACTTTGTTGCAGCAAATCACAAATAATAAACTGCCTGATATGTATATTGGAGATTCTGTCCAACAAAGAAATCGGGATAATTATAATGGGTATGATAGATATCATACGAAGAATTGGGCAAGTTCGATCTTGATGCCTAAAACTCCGTTGCCGAAGGTTCCAAAAGAAATGGATTTCGACAATGAGATTCAATTTGTAAATCGTGTAAACCTATCCTGTCTATATTCTCCATACTCCCTTATGGACAAAGATGTTTCTACTGCCTGGTCTGAGGGGGTTGAGGGGGATGGTATTGGAGAAGTTGTCTTAGCATACGTAGATGTTCGCCGACCAATTAAGATTTGGACTGGTTTTGGAAAGTCCGCAGCCCTGTTTATAGCAAATAATCGACCTAAAGAAATTCGGGTTCACGTTTTGGAATCTGGTTATTATAGCGTAGGTCAAAGTAATTTTGTTTTAGGACAATTTAGAAAGCTTGGAGTCCATTCCGTTATCCTACTAGATTTAAATGGTTATCAGAAGTTAGAAATACCGACTTACAAATTAAAAGGTGCTCCTAGTCCAAATAAGGATTCAAAAGAACGGTTATATCACTCAGTCATAGCCATTGAAATTTTGAGTGTTTATAAAGGGGATAAATACTCAGATACTCTAATTACTGAAGTTTTGAATGAATGAAATCTATAATCGTAATTATTATATGTTCCGATTCGGCCTGACTGTTATCTTTATTTTCTAAATGAAGGACTTTATGAGAAGTAATCTATTTAAAATTAGTAGTATGTTATCTTTATGTATAACGTTAAATTTATGGGGATGCGCTAAGAAGCTTGATTTTACCCCTCAGTATGTCTATGCAGTCTCCGGCGACAAAGTAAATCTCAGAGCCAATCCGGGACGAAACCAGCCTATCGTAGAGGTTTTGAATAATGGACAAGGTCTTGAGATTCTTGATACCTCAAAGAATATTACGAAAGAACAATATCCTAATTTTGGTACTTTGATACCAATTTATTGGTACAAGGTAAAGACTGAATCTGGAAATGTCGGGTTCATGTCTAGTCAATACGTTAATCTACTTCTTGGTCATAAGAGGGAAACAGGTCTAATTGGTATTTTTGAACAAATTGAAAAAGGAAAACTAAAGGCTACCGTTTTATCGATTCTACAGGATGGGGTGGTAAGAGAACCAGCTTCCCATGACATTGTCCAATCAAAGACTATCAGTAGAGTCCCAAAGAAACTATCTATTGATCATGGAATAGTTCTTTCCTCTGACCAAAAAAGTATAGGTGAAATAAGGAACGTTAAATTTGCCGAGGACTATACTGAAAAGCAGGAAGAGGGATGTTGGGACGGATATTATTTTTCAGGAATCTATAATGGGATAAAACCTACCCCGAGCAGTTTAATTCTTATCGGATTAAATGGAATTTCAGAATCTTCGGTAGATTTTAAGTATTTCACTGATCGGACTATAATTAAAACTATTGAGAATGCTTCTTTGTCAATGATTAAGAAGAAGAGTCCGGACGATTTCAAAGGAGGAAACTTTCTTTGTGTTTCAGGGGATAAGTGTATTTATAAATCAGTTAAAAATAATGGAAATGAATATATTATCGCTACTCAGACAATCGAGTATCCAGATAAAAGCGGTCATTCTCAGGTATTTCGTATAGATAAAATTTTGTCGGATAAAATTGAGAATATTTATTACCATGACTCGATCGGAGGAAAGAGAGATGTCCCGGATCGTGAAACTGTATTTGCGATCACTGATTTAGATCATAACGGAATACTTGAAATATTTACAGTAACACATGGATACGAATGGTGGTTTTATAAAATCTATAGTTTAGAAAAGGATAGAGTAATTCCTGTATTTAACGGAGCAGGAGGGGGATGTTAGTAGTGTATATTAAATTTGGCACGTTGAAAAATTCTTAAACAAATAATCGAATTGTCCGTCGAGACTCATTTCGGGTATAAGAAATGTTAGATTCAAATGGACAGCTTTAAATACGAAGTTATTAGAAAGAGTATCGCGGATACTTCGGAAGTAGAACAAGGGCGAGGTATTTTTTACAGATGCGATTTATGTGAATCTTTTATTTCCAGCGTACCAAGGGAAAGCACAGGATGTGAATGCGGGAACATTAGTATCGATAAAGAGTTACACAGATTATGGGTTAAAGATTACAGAGCCTTCACCATTCTAAGAATGAAAGTCCTATAATAACGAGTGATTCTATGCTATTTAAAAATAGGAGCGAATGAATGCGAATGCAACGACTTATATGTATAATTACAATTACCCTCCTCTCTATTCCGTATGAAGCAAAGGGACCGGTTAAATCAAATAATAATAACGATATCGACCTTACTGGATTATATTTTAGAATCGATCAGAATGAGTATGGTGATACAACTATGCATTTAACTTTCACCAAGAGAACTGATTCAAAGTATAACATAAGTTTTATACTTGCTGGTAACGGGGTGGAGCTGAGGTCCCTTACCTTGAAATGTAATAAAATGAACAATTGTAAAATGTTTCATTCATCAGGAAAGCTATTCATGGATTTTGATATTGTCTCAAAAGATATTGTGCTGAAAATTTCTCCAAAATCAGAACTTGCAGAAGTAATAGATAATGGAGCGAGGTTTTCGCAAGATATTGATAATAAACCATTCCAGTATGAGCCTTTGGAATAGGAATTTTTAGTAATTGATAGTTTATATTAATTTACTCTCTACCATCATTAAATTGACATCGATGCTAAAAACTTAGGTGCTTTAATTTCATAGCTATAAAATTCATTTATCGGGATATACAAATTGAGAATCTTAAAACATCTACTTAAATCCATTGTTTTTGTTTCAATATTAGGAAACATTTATTGTTCCGAACCTAAGCAATTGGCAATTGGTGAAGGCTTCGTTCTTAAAGACGGCGTTTGTCTTCATGAAACCCCATCAGCTAAAAGTAAATGTCTTGATTCTTTATCCAATGGTAACCGATTTGAGATTCTTAATAAAGGTAAATTTGATAAAGAGAAAGGCGAATACTCACTTTGGTTTGAAGTAAGAATTGATGGTAAAGAAGGTTACATTAATCAAAATGAAGAAATATTTAAATCAGATATTATAACAATCATTCATGATTCATTTTCGCCTTTGCGATATACCGGAAAGCAAAAGTTGAATTTGGTTTCTGTTCCTTCAATTAAAGGAGACGTGATTGAAGTATTGCCGGAAAATACAGAAATTGATATAATCGGTGGATCTCTATTTAAGTATGAGATCGAAGGGAAAATTGCTTCTTGGGGGAAGATCAAAACTCGTTCTGGAAAAATTGGATACGTATTTCTTGGTTTTACAGTAGGGTCCAATTACAAACCTTATGATTTCGATGAAAATAGAGATGAGGTCGAGTCTTATTCGGGTTTATACATTCCAAATGCTGCGCATCCAGTTTTCTGGATCGATCCGGGAGTGGAAAAAGGCACCGATGAAAAGTGTGAAAAGCTTAATCTTAAAGGTGAAAGTAGCGATAGATTAAAATACTTTAAAGTAACAAGTCTTACGACACATATGAATATTCGATACTTTCAAATCGAAAAAGATTTTTATACTTACTACTGGGACCATCGAGAAAAAAGGGGATGCATAAGTGCCTGGGTTTCGGAAAAAGATGGAATATACTCAGAATACGATTTATTCTCTTGGTCGAGCGCGAAATATGGAAGTAAGTATGATTTAAGACTAATCAATCTTCTTTCATCAGAGTTCATGACACCCCTTCAGGATGTATCATCACTTAAAATAACTGAATTGCCGAGAAAGAATACGAAAAGCCCTAATCTCTTTAAAGTTACTTATAATATTTACGATGAAGGTTACGATAAAGAAAAAGTACATTCAGCCTTATATTCAAAGAAAAACGGAATATTTTCCCTTGCTTTACCATGGATGGGTGCTCGTCAGGAGCTGGTGGATATTAATAATGATGGTATAGATGAATGGGTTGTTACAAATGCAAATTACGTATTGTATTATGCATTTGATGGGAGCATTTTTAATAAAGTTCTGGAATGGAATAAAGAGAACGCTTGTGATATAACTATTAATGAAAGAGATCAAGTTGCCATTGAGGAAGATGAAGAAAATAAGAATATTAAATGCAATATTTATTTATCTCAAAACAATCTCAATATAAAGGCGGGTAAAGAAAAAATTGCATACAAGTTAATCGATGGGAAATTGATTTCGGGCAGTGGTAGTGAATAAATAGTTTTCACACGCACTAATGAATTATTATAGAAAACTTGTTTTCTTCATCTCATCGTTTCTTTTCTTGTTTTGCAACAAAGGGAGGGAGATTAATCACGATGCTCCTCATTACCCTGTTGAAATGCCTGGAGTATGGAAAGAGATTGGTGTGAATGATTTAAGATCAGGTAATACATTTGCCTTCTCAAAAAATGGAACAGTTGTTTATATTATAGATCCTGCGATTTGCATAAAAAAAGAAAGAGCTATGATTGGCGAATATCTTTGGAGTGAAGATCGTCTATATATCTATTTTTATAAATTTCTCCAATTGGAAGGAGGTGATTTAAATAAGATTAAAAATAAATGTGAAGCTGAAATCCCTGGCTTAAAATTAGAAGAAAAGCTTATAATTTTGAATGAAGGGAGTATGAAGGTATTAGGCCTTGGAAATTTTACGCAGAGAAAAAACGGCTATGATTTTGATGACTTGACTAGTTTTAAAACTGGCGGGAGTGAGTTTTATAAGTTTAGTAAATATCCGGAACATTTTCAAGAGATCGTTGATCATGAAATTAAGGATGAAAGAAGATTAATACTCGAAAAGCGAAATGTATATATTCGGAATAATACTGGCAAAGAAGTTAGATATAGTTTCGATTAGTCATCTGTTCCAGAAGGATTAGCGAAGATAGTAAACATAAATAGCGAGAAGTAAGATGGACCCCATATCGTCTTTGCTGATATTCTGGTATTTTAAAAGAAAGTCTTGCAGTAATAAATCCACATCGAAATCGTGCAAGGCAGAATAAGTATCTTTTGATTCCAAATAGTATTTTGATTCTCTATTCTTTTGTATTTCTTCACTCAAATCGTTTCTCAATTTTCTGATATAATCTACTCTTGCTTGATCATAATCTGCTAACTCATAATATTTCAATCGTCTCTTAATTTTCTTTTCTGTCTCTTTGGGTTTATCGTATTCATATACAAGTTCACTGAAGCAAACATAGTCATAAGATGCTTCTCTCTTTTTGGATGGCATTTAAGTATTTGCCTTTGGAACTTTTGCTCTCAGCATTAGGAAGAGTGCATCGAAGGCTCTCCAGAAAATAGTAGAACTGATGCAAACCAATGGCAAAACAGAAATCCAAATATTGATTTTCTTACTTATAGATCTTTGAAATAAAATCAATATATTCTGAATTGCAAAGATAGGCATTAAAATAGGGAAAAGAATTGATTCAGGAACTATGCTATTTACAAATGCTCCAGTCATACCAAGCCCAAACCATATCATAAAGCTTTGAAATAGGATAGATAAAGACAATAAGAAAAGAATTAGCTTCTTTAAAAAGAAATTGCTCATCAAATTTAGTTTGGCGATTGAGTCCTACTTATTTTATCGCTGTAGAATTTTTCCAGCTTTCTGAATATTTAGCTGGAATTTCTACATTTCTAAATTGCTCGATTTTAACAGAATCACCTTCGAAAAATATTTCAGCAAATAAGTTTCCTTTAAATGCTACCACTGGGTATTCAGAATCTATTTCTATTCCTCCAAACGATCTACAGTCGGAAAACTTCCAGAATGTAAGAAGGTGATTTTCAGAATTCATCCGATTTTCGCTATAATTGCTCTTATATTCATCTCCAAAGAAGCACATAGGTTTAGTATTCGTATCTTCAAAATATATAGCTTGTACAGTTTTTCTTAAAAAATAGACTTCTGTAGAACTCCATGGACAGCAGCATTTACAGCCGATAGAATATGTAAGTATACTATCGTGAATAGGATAGTTAGTTTTCCTTATAGTTTGTTGAACAACACCCTTATCGTAAAAAAGGCGTCCATCCAATTTGCTTTCAAATAGTATTCTGTCATCTGGTGAATCGCAATCATCGTTTTTAGGATAACTAACTTGATATACTTTAAAATCGCTGTTTTCGTATGAGAGTTCGATTTTACCTTTGCCTTTGAATTGTTCTAAAGTGCCTGAGTAAAGATCTATAGATCTAAGCGAAATTTTGTAATCGTCTGGCAAATCCTCTTGGAAATAATCGAGAGTTGTGGCTATTAATGTGTAACCTGAAAATATCCATCCCTCTTTATCTTGGAACTTTGTTTGAAACCAGAATCCTTTTCGCCCATCTATTGTTACTGGATCCTTGCTAATAGATAAGATCTCTCCTTTGGTTCCTTTGGGTAATAAAATCAATTTTTCCGATTTTAAACCTGGAGCGGATCGAAGGTTTAAATTAGAGGCAATAACGTTATAATAAAATTGAACTTTCTCAATGGATAAAAATTCCTTTTCTACGAATGCTGTTCTTCCTTGAAAGGAAATTTTAATCATATTGTCGGAGAAAGGTTTATCATCTTGGATATAGATAGGTTCAATGAACTCAATTGTGCCGATTACTTCAGAGTCGACTTTAGCTTCCTTATATACTTTTACTCCATATAGAGAATTTGAATAACGGGCTTTCTTTGTACAATTGAATAGAAAAAGAGATATAGTTAATAGTATAAGAAAATTATTAGATTTCTGCGCTGGGATCATAATGAAAACAATCTATTATTCTTTATGATAATTTCTCAACTATTAAGTAGATTGGTCTAAGTTAGTTTTGATAGGAGTATCCTGAATGAGATAGAGGAACGAGAAATTATTATATAAGAAGGTTTATTGAAATAGTCCGGGCGAAGAAGTTTAGCTTTGTTTTGATCGGTATTTCTTGAACCTAACCATTAAAGAAGAATTTTAAATTTTATTTTTCTTCAATTTTTCATCGAAAGGAACATCAAGGAATGCTTTCGGATGAACCTCAAATACAACTGCTAGTCTGGAAATTGTTTCTAAACTCGGAGCATTTTTTCCGGTTTCGATACTTTGGTCTGCTCTTAAAGGTTTAAAAGTCTACAGGTTAGATCGACTATTAAGTAGAAAGAGTGGTTTATTGCGGAATGTAGGGAATGGGGTGATGAGTAGTTTTTATTTTTCTTTTATTTGAAGTTATAGAAACTCTCTACTTCATTCTTTTCTGAGATCCTAAACATTAGTCAAAATGGGAATTTTCATTCCGCTCACACGTGCGCTATCTTCTATACATTTCCAATATCCCCAAAGGGATAAATTTATTTCCTTATATCCAAGTTGTACAATATTAAAAAACGTTTTGCGTCTAACGCTGAACGTTACTAGGAACTTGCTTATTCGATTTTTTAAGAAAAAAAATATTATCTATTGATTCTTGTTGCGAAGATTTGTTTTGCTAGGAGATGGTAAATTCGTGGCAGAAAGAGGAAAATTCCGGAATCTATTTTCCTTTATGAAATATGCTTTTTTAAGCTACGCAAAATGCGACCGATTTATGTCTAAATCCTCCTTTTCTTTCTTTGCTAAGATCATTTTAATCTTATTACTATTTGTCAATTGTGGACAGGAGAACCTTCAAAGTTCTATTCAATCCGCATTACTCCAATTATTATCCGAAAACCTCGGTACAACTACTGGAAACTCTATACTCCCGGGAAAATCTCTTAGCTTGAATGGAACACGTGTTCCGCCTCTGGTTGGTACCGTACTGGATCCTAGTAATAATGGAACGACCATTGGAATTGCTACGGAAAATGCTTCCGTTCCGAATTTGATCCTCTTATATGCTAGTAATAATAAACCTTTTGCAGTGGATGCGAATGGGGACGGTATTTTAGACTATTATCTTTGCTTTGGGGGAAGTGGAAGTGTTACTCTAAATACGGGCATCAATTGTTCAGGTGGCCAAGTAGTCGTAATTACTACTCATGGATTCGATACGAATTTAGATGGTGTAGCAGATAATCCTATTCTTTCTGATATTGCCGGCGATTCTACCAATCCGAGCAGTTTAATCAGTCCTACCCCAGGTTTGTATGGTGGTAGCCAATCTGTAACTATCAACTGTTCTGATAATGTTGCCCCAGGTAATATTGTTTATACAACAGATGGTTCGGTCCCAGCCTTTTCACCTTTGAATGGAAAGGTTACGAATCCGCCTCGTGCTTCATTTACTGTCGGAGGAGCGGGAGACGGTAGCTATACGATTAAATATAGATGTAGGGATTTTGCTGGGAATATAGAGAGTGTCCAAACTGCAGTCTACCAGATTAACCATAATATTCCGATCATTTCCATTACTAGCGCTTTATCTTCCGCATATCTTAGCGTGAATTCCGGTTCGATTCAATCTGCAAATGTATCTTGGCAGTCTAGCCAGTCCGGTTCTTATTCGATTCGCTTGAATGCGACCAGTTGTAGTGATGGGACCGTTTTGAATAGTGGAACAGCGACAGCAAATACCAATATTTCATCTACTATCTTGGCAAGTCAGTTGAGCTTAGGTTCCAATTCCGTCTATCTTTGTGTAACTTCGGGTTTAAGTGGACATTCGCTTTTAACTATTACTCGGGACGATACTGCTCCATCTATTACTCCGAATCCTGGCGCTGGAACGTATGGATCTTCCCCCCAGAACATTCAGTTGAGTTGTAATGATACAAGCAGTTGTAAAATAGCTTATACGTTAGACGGTTCAGATCCGTCCATCAATCCGGTAACTGGTGTAATATCGAATGGTAACCTTTATTCCGGCTCTTCGATCGGACTTTCGAACGGTTCAACAGAAATAAGATCAGTAGCGAGAGACAGTGCTGGAAATATTTCGACCATTCTTAGTTCTACATACGCTATTAATTCTTCAGTTGCGACTGTGACTGTAAATGCTTATATTCCTGCGAGTAAAGCAGTCAATTCCAACTCCGGCTCTACAGTTCAAATTAATTGGCAGGCAAGTCTATCAGGTTTTTATAAAATATACATTGGATCGTCTGCCACTTGCAACTCTGGTACTTTGGCCACAGGAACGAACGTAGGTGGTACAGCAACAGCTAATGTCCAAGTATCGTCCATTCTGGATAATTCCAATTTTGTAAACGGATCCAATACGGTTTTGATCTGTGTTGCTAATGCAAGTTTGGATCCTCAATACGGAAGTCTGAGTACGACGATTACCAAGGATAGTGTGTTGCCTACAGTTTCATCTTCTATTCCGGCAAATAACGGATTGGGTATCGCCGTATCACCTGCCGCATTAACGATCCAATTTAGCGAATCGATGGACGCGACTTTGATCCCTGCTTCTGATTCCAATCTATGTCCATCTACAGCGCCGACGACTCCTGCTGCGATTACGGCTTACATATATGATGGATTAGGTTTGAATTGTACTGATGTTTCGGCAAAATTCACTTGGGCAGATACAAATAAAACTAAGCTTGTGGTAGATCTTTCTTGGATTAATTATCCAGAGAATACTAAGGTTTTACTTTCTTTTCCGAGCACCTATATTAAAGACCTTGCAGGAAACGCGATAGCTTCCGATGTAAACATAAGCTTTACGACTACGAAAGAACCGAAAAAATTCCCAGTTTTGAAGACGGGCCAGGCTTCCTGTTCGGATGCTAATGGAAATCCTATTCCATGCGCTGGAACCGGCCAAGATGGGGATTATACAAGCAAGAACACTGGCAGAAGTTATACCGGGCCAACTAATATTGGCGCTGCTTATATTACTACTGATGTTTCTACAGGTTTAATTTGGAAAACTTGCGCTTTGGGATGGGAAGTACAAACCGGAACTCCAAATACATGCGTGCAAAATACATCTGGTTCTTTAGGACCTTGGCCATTTTACAATGACAATAGCCAGACTACTCCACTTCTTTCTGCAGTAAACGCCTGCTCTAGTTTAAACCTTTCCAACTACGGTAATATTTCAAATTGGAGATTGCCAACAGCTTCTGAGCTTAATACTCTACCTACCTATGGCTCAGGAAGCACGCCAGCAATCAATACTACAGCATTCTTAAGCACATCCAGCGGTTCGCTTTCTACATATTGGGCTAATTATTGGAGTGCTACATCTTATTTTGGTGACCCATACTATTCGTGGGCTACAGTCTTTAGTGACGGCTCCGCAACGACTTCCGTTAAGCCGACTTCTAACGGGATCTTCTGTGTCTCTTCTTCTAATTCTCATTCTGCACAGATATCTTTTACAATCAATAAGGTTGCTGGAGTGGAAAATGGTACGGTTACGGATAATGTGACCGGCTTGACTTGGCAAAAATGTACGAACGGATTGTCCGGAACTAGTTGTAATACAGGTTCGGCGACCGGTTCGACTTGGACCACAGCTTTAGCAAGTTGTAATGCCTTAACTCTCGCTGGTAAGACTTGGAGATTGCCAAATATCAATGAGTTGAGATCAATTATGGATTATTCAAAGGCCAATCCTTCGGTGGATACAATATATTTCCCCGGAACATTATCAAATTACTATTGGTCTTCTACTTCATATTCACCTTCGCCTTCGAACGCATGGTATGTTCATTTTAATCGAGGTTTAGTCAGTCCTTTTGCAGCAAAGAGTAACTCGTATTTCATACGTTGCGTTACCGATTAAGTGAATTGGGAAATATTATTGTGAATATGGCCTTCATTTTTAAGAGTCTTTCATAAGTGGGATGGTAATTCGAAATACTATGTCGTTGAGGAATTTTATGCGGATATTGTCTGAAAAGATAATTTATTTTGTTCGTTTGAGAACGATTCAAGTTTTTATAATATTGACTTTACTCTTTTTCTTTCGTTCGGTTTCTCCTCAAGCCGTAATGCAGAATCGTGGAAATGTAGAAAGAGTTAGGATACATATGAATATGGACCAAGCTGTTCTGATTGGGACTACGAATAATATTATTCTGAGAACTCTGGATTCTAAAAAAGAAATCGCGAAGATGGTGATTGCCGAAAGGTGGAGAGAATTCCTTCCTAAAGTTGGAGTTCAGTATCTGGGTTTAAGGAATGTTAACACTGGTTCTTCCGATAACCTTTATAATGATGTTCGCTTAACAGTCCAACAACTTGTATTTGACGGGGGAGAAGCCGGTCTCCAGGTAGAAGTCGCCAAATTAAATGACCTTTTGAACGAACAAGATTTCAAAATCAATTCTGCAAAGGTCAAATTAGAAATCCAAAAAGCATACATGAAAGCTCTAGCTGCTAAGGGAAAAATCCTATTAGGCCGCAAGTCGATAGAGAAGATGGAAGAATCTTTGAGGAAATCTAAGGTAGAATTCAGCCAAGGACTTATTACAAAAGTTCAGTTGATGGAAGTTTCGAATAAAATCAAGCAAGCACAATTTACTTTTCTGAAATTTAAGAACGAATCTAACCAAGCCCTTTTGGAATTGAAGCAAGTTTTGTCTTTAGACTTTCATGTGGATATTGATCTTGAAGAAAATATCTATACCGATTTCGCAATTACTGAACCTATCTTCGATATAGAAGAAACGATTATTCGAGCTATTAATACTCGAGAAGATTTGAAAAAATCTCAGGTTGTTGTTCGAAAACTTAAGAATGAGAAAAAAATAGCGGATAATTACTGGATCCCTAAACTTTATTTAGGTGGTTACGCCGGTAAGAACGGTAATGAATTTCCGCTGCGTCATGATATTTACGGGGTTAATTTTAATTTCGTTATGCCTCTTGGTAGTTCGGTCGTTCAATCGAACGGAAGTATGGGGGTTCAGAAAGATGGAACGGGTATCCAAACATATCCCGGTTTTGGTAACCAAACTGTTGGGCCTGGGTTAAACGGATATGAATCCAGCACGATCAAGTTTTTCGATAATATGGCTTATTCCCGTAAGATCATGGAAGGTGAAGTACAATTATCCGAAGCGGTCTTAAGCCTTAAGAACATGGAAAATCAAGTGGCAGTTGAGGTGCAAAAAAGTTTGGACCGTACTACAGAGGCCTGGGAGCTATTAAAGATCTCGAATTCGAGAGTTCTGTTGAATTGGGAAGCATTAAAAATTAGTAATACTAAGATGAACGTGGGTCAATCTAAGAAGGAAGATCTTTTGAATTCTGAATTAGATTTTGTCCGTGCAGAGCAGGAATTGACCGACTCTTTAGTAGGTTATATGATTAGCTGCTATGAAGCATCTTATGTTGCTAATGTGGATGTAACGCAGAGAAAACTGATCCAATTTCAGAAAGGAAGAGGAAACTCCCTAATCGGCGCGTTATTGCAAGGGAAAGATCCGAGAAAAGCAGCAGCTGTAGATTCCAATGATGGGGCTTCGTTCCCTGGTGCGAATTAAGTAGGGGAAAACGAGGAAAGTATATTTATATGAAAAAATTTTTAGTCATAGGATTGATCATTGTTGCAGCATTAACTAATTGTGATTCAGTTTCGAAAAATTTATTAAAAGTCGATCCCTTTATCGGAGAGACAGAGCCACCCAAAGTTATCTTTAGTAATCCCGCTTCGGGGATGCAAAATTTACCGACGAACCAATCGTTTTCTATTGGGTTTAGTCGCCCTATGAATATCAATAGTTGTCAGATCGCATTTACGATCTCTCCATCGACTCCCGGATTTTTTAGCAATACTGCAGGTTTAATTTTAACTTTCACTCCTACTTCTGCTTTGAATGCAGGGACATACACTATTAATCTTACGAAAGCTTGCGAAGATCCGGACGGTATGGATATTCAGAATCCGTTTAGTGCTTCTGTGGCCATAGGAACTTCGACTGGAAGTTTGGGTTCTAATCCAACGATCTCCGGTATGTACGTGTATGCCGGTACTTCTTCTGCATGTAACACTTCGAATGCTGCGTTAACCGATTTTTTGAATGGGAACGTACAGAATGCCTGTATGGGAAACCCTTCTCAAAATCAAATTCTGATCAATTTTTCTCGTCCGATGAATACTCAAACTACGAATTCGGCAATTTCGATCAGTCCTAGCGTTTCCGGAAGTTATACATGGAGCTCGAACACGATCCTTACAATTACTTTAGACTCTGCGTTAAATCTGAATCAACGTTATACTGTCGTGGTAGGAGCATCCGCCACAGATCAGAATAATATAGCAATGAAACAATCAGTTCAGTCGAGTTTTTATGTTGGGTCGGGTAATGCGAATCCAAGTGTTTCTTCCATGACCGTCTTGAGCGGTTCTCAAGCTGGTTGCCAGGCAGGAATCGGAAGTGCGACTAATTTTTTAACGAGCACTGTGAATAATGGCTGTGTGGGAAATCCTACGAATAATACGATTACATTCAACTTTACTACTCCGATGGATACTCAGAGCACTCAAAATGCCGTTTCTTTTTCTCCTAACATTCCGGGTAGTTTTAGCTGGTCGAATGGAAACCAAACCCTTACCTTAGTTTCGGATTCTACTTTGTCGTATGGTACTCGTTACGAAGTTGGTGTTGGAACATCTGCTCAGTCGTCCAGTTTGATCTCAATGCAACAAGCTGTGGTCGGAAGCTTTGTGGCGGGAGCGCTAACTTCGGCTCCGATTGTTCAAGCAGTCGGTTTAGCTAGTCAAACCGGAGCACCTGGTTGTTCGACTACGTATCCAGGAACAGGAAGTTCTACCGGCGGAGATTGGAATTTAGGATTCTGTTGGTGGGATTCTTCTTTACCAGTTCTTTCTCCGAGTTCGTATAAATTTAGAGGTGGAGATGATGGTGCGTCGACAGCCACATCCTGTGCAGATCAAACCACAGACAATTTTAGGTTGGTTTTCAATAACTATATGGATACGGGAGCCACAGCAAGCGCAGTTTCTTTGACTAGGGTTTCTGGGACTTCAACAGTAATTCGTTTGTCTACTTGGAGTTGGAGCGATTGTCAGGTCTCTTATCCGTTCGGTTGTAGAGTGTTAGATTTGAAATTTGCCGAAATCGAATCCAGTTGCGGTGGTAACGGAGCATTTGGTCCTTCAGGCGATTATAATCTCACAAGAGCTGGATTGGATTTTACAAATGCGTATGCTCCGATTGGGGTCGATCCGAACAGTCCGGTGTATATGATCGAAGTAAATAGTTCAGCAACGGATGTAAATGGTCGTAGTTTGAGTTCTCCTTTCACATTCTCAGCGGTGAGTCAGTAAATGTTTTTTAAAAAGTACATAATTCTTTCAATTATTCTAATATTCTTTTTCGTAAATTGTTCTTATTCCGGTTTTTTGAATTCCGGTTCAATGAGGATTGCGATTAAAAAAGAATCTGTCAAATCTACCTATCTTTTGGGTTATATAGAAAACCGAGATAACCATTTCGACCCATATAATACTAAGAACTTATCGAATATGCTTAAGTTCGAACTTTTGAATGCGGGCTATGGTATCCTGGTTTTGGACGACTATATCAAAGTCAGCGAAGATTCGGCGTCGAAGGAGCTTGCGAGCAAGAAGGAACCAAAAGATATTTTAGCCCAATTGGCGGAAAACGCTAAGATGAGCGGAGCTGGAGCAAGTCCTGGTGGGCAAGAACCGGGATTTTTATCCCCGGATTTCAGTTCTAAATTATTAAGAGAATCTGAAATTAAGACGGTTCAAGCAGTTACACGTTTTGATTTTTTTATCCAGGGAGCTCTTGCGATGAACGATAATCGTAAAATACTGGATAAGATCGAAAATGGGATCCTATTTTTGGAAATATTCGATAAAAACGGGAAATTTGTGAGTGGTATAAATTATACAGTTGAAGGTAGAACCTTAACTGAAGCGGAACTTTTGAAATCCATTTGTAGTCGAGTCATCGACAAATTGGAAAAAAGAGAAGAACCTAAACCGTGGTGGAAATTTTAACAAATATATATGCATTTGAAACGACCTTTTTTAATTCTTCTTTTTCTATCTTTAATTTTTATCTCCTCATGCGGCAGTAACGATAAAGCCTTAGAGGAAAAATATGCCAAGGCTATGAATCTTTTTTGGGTCAATAAAAGATCCGAAGCTTTAAAAATCCTAAACGAGATCCATAAGGAAGATCCGGAATATAAAGATACGTTATTCGTAATGGGAAAAATCAACTATTACGATCTGAAATTTCCAGAAGCTAAGAAATACTTTGAAGAAATATATAATAAGAATCCGGAAAATTTAACGGCATTACTTTGGATCTTAAAATGCCAATTTGCTTCCGGGATTCGTGACCAGTCGATTTTCGAAAATCTTCAAACATTTATGAAAAGAGATCCGAGTAATCTAGAGGCTTTGTATATTGGTGGTAGGATTTTAGAAGAAGCGGGTAAGACGGATTTGGCAATCCAGAATTATTCGCAAATGGTTTTGCAGACCCCGCAGATAGCCCTCGCACATAAACAGTTGTCGGGAATTTACAAAAGAGCGAATGTCGCCCAGAAGGCCGATTTTCACTTTAAACAGTTCCAGGCTTTAACCAGAAAAGAATAAGTAGCCAAATTTTCGGCTAATCACTTTTCGAACGGACAGTTCGTAGAGAATATTATGGATCTATTGAAGTTATTATTTTCCAACAAAGTTTTTCGATTTATCGTAATCGGTATTACGATCTACCTCGCCAGCTTTTTCATCTATTCCAAGGCAACGAGAGGAGCCAGGGCAAACCAGTTCGTAACTAAGGCCGGAGATATAGTATTCAAACCTGCTCACGCTGTTTTCGGGAAACCGAATCGGTCTGAAAGTTTCGAAGAAAGAGGAGCGGAAGGAGGAACCTTTGGAGAAGCAGGCGACCTTCAAAACGCTCCTTCTATCGGTGCGTTAAACGTAGAGCAACGTATGATCTCTCCTAATATCGATGTTTCCGGTTTAGTGGATTTTGAAAGTAAAGCGGATATATTCTCTAAGATCGGCGGAAGGTTGGAAAAAATATTCGTTCAAGAAGGAGAGGAAGTCTCTTTAGGACAAAAGGTATTTCAAGTCGAAAGTCTTCAGATGGAACTTGAGTTGATGAAGCAGCAGGCGACTTTAGAAGCCTCTCGATCCCAGGCTCGCTTAGCAAAAGAAAAATGGGAAAAAGCTAAAATGAATGTATATGGCTTACTCCAGGAAAAGGAAAAAAGCGAAGCTATATACGAAAAGGTAAAAGAAGAACTTGAGAAAGCCAGAGCCACTTTTTTTGCCCTCGAAGAGGTTTATAAGGTCGGGGGCCTTAGTAAAGAAGAGTTTGAGATCGCTAAACTTGGATTAACTACAAAGGAAACTGCGCTAGGGGTAGCTAAAAGGGATAATGAAATCCGGAGCATAGGATTGACCGACGAGGATATCGTTCAAAACGGTTATGTACTCCCGCGTTCTAAAGAAGAGAAACTAAATCTTTTCAAGGAAATTAATACTAAAATAGAAAGAGCAGAATACGAGGCCATGGAAGGGGTTTGTAGATCTCATGAGGCCCAGGTGAACTCCACCAAAACTATGCTGAAGGAAGTTATAGTTTATTCTCCTATGAAGGGTGTAGTCGCTAAGAAGTATAAGTCCGAAGGAGAACTTCTTGGAGGAGCGTCGGGTAATCAAGCGGTTCTCACCATCATCAATATCAATAAAGTGTATGCAGTTTTTAATATTACGGAAACCGAATCTACCATTTTGAAAAAAGGAATGCGTGTCGATTTTTTTGCAGATGTTTTTCCTGATATAAAATTTTCAGGGAAAGTAACTTTGGTGAGTCCTTTAGTGGATCAGAAAGCACATACTGTAGAAGTCAGGGCGATCGTAGAGAATGTAGGCAGAAAATTAAAGCCTGGAATGTTTATCAGAGCGAATATCGTACTCGGGAATCCGACCCCTACTATTCTCCTTCCTTCGATTGCTTTGTTAGCGAACGAGGGAGATAAATCTTCCGTTTTCATCTTTAAAGAAGGTCGTTGTTATAGCACCGAGGTTAAAGTAGGAAAAAAATATGGGAATGATATAGAAATTCTCCAGGGGCTCCAGCAGAACGATGTCGTTCTTTTAGAAAAACTTTCCCAATTGAGGGACGGCATGCCCGTAACACCTTCTTTCAGTAGATAAATGAAAGCAATCCTACGGTTCTGTGTCGATCGGCCGGTAACGGTTACCATGATTTGGTCCGCACTTGTTATTTTCGGACTTATCGCTCTCGGAAATTTAAAAATCAATCTAATGCCTGATCTGGAGTTCCCGAAAGTAACTATTGTTACCGGTTACCCGAATTCATCTTCGGATGAGGTAGAGAATCTTATCACAAAACCAATTTCGGATGCAGTTAGCACGATCGGCGGTGTAGAGTCGGTCCGTTCGGAATCTATGGAAGGTCTGTCTACAGTTACAGTCCAATTTTCAAATCATACTTCCGTTGATTTTGCTATCATAGAGATCCGAGAGAGGATCGACTTAGTACGAGACTCTTTACCTCAGGATGCGAATCGTCCTGTCGTCATTCGTTTTGATCCTTCTCAATCCGCTTTTCAAGAGATTGCGATCTTTCCGAAAGCAGGAATGAAAGACAAGGAATTGAGGTCGTTTCTTGCGGATAGTGTAAAGGTTTATTTCGAAAGAGTGGAGGGCCTTGCGGCCGTCCAGTTTTCCGGGGGATTCAAAAAGGAAGTATCGATCGAGATCGATTCTGAGAAAATGAACTCCTATAGCATTTCCCTTTTTGATATCAAAAAAGCTATTTCGCTATCCAACGTTAGTTATCCTGCGGGGACTTTGCCTGTTGGTGATAAGGATTATTTGATCCGTGCCGTAGGAGAATTTAAATCAGTTGCAAATATCAGTGAAACAGTCGTCGGCAATAATTCTCAAGGTGTTCCTATCCGTTTGGGCTCGTTTGCAGACGTTCATGTAGGATTTAGGGAACAGACGGGTATCGCAAGATATAACGGCAAAGACTGTGTTATCGCATATTTGTATAAGGAATCCGGAAGAAATTCGGTCGAAATTTCCGATCGTATAAAATTAGAATTAAATAATATTAATCAAAAATTCGGCAAAGAATTATCCGCTGAAATCGTATATGATGAATCCAAATTTATTAGAGAATCGATTTCAGGAGTAACCGGATCTTTGATTACGGGTATGATCCTGGCCTTTTTGGTTTTGGTCTTTTTGCTTCGTAATTTGAAAAGCCCGATCATTCTACTTACGGTTATCCCTGCGTCGCTTTTTTCGACACTTTTGCTTTTTTACATCTTCGGAATCTCTTTAAATATGATGTCTTTAGGAGGAATGGCTTTAGGTATCGGAATGCTTTTCGATACGAGTAACGTCGTTTTTTCCTCGATCGAAAGAAATCTTTCGAGAGGTGTTCCGATAAAGGAAGCTTCTCTGAAAGGAACTTCGGAAGTTACAGGTTCGGTTGTATCTGCGACGTTGACTACTGTGATCGTTTTTTTACCGATCATTTTCTTCAAGAGTATGATCGGTATCGTTTTCGGAGAGATGGCACTTGCAATTACGATCTCTCTTTTAATGAGTTTACTCGCTTCCTTAACCTTAATTCCAATGATGACTTCTGTTTTGTATTCGGTTTCTATGGAACCGAAATTTTTAAAAGAAGTAATCTTTAAACGTTCCGAGGAATTTCACAGGAATCTCTTATCCAAATATGAAGCTAAGTTGAATTCGTATATCGAACAACCTAAACCTTTGGTCCGATTGATCTCCATTTTATTTTTGTTTTCGATCGCATTTCTATTTATACTTCCGAAGGAGTTCGTTCCGAGAGTAGATACTGGGGAATTTTCAATCTTTATCAAAACTAAAAACGGATCTGGACTTACTCATACTGGGGATATTGTTTCTTCTTTAGAATCAACTTTGTTGAAGGATTCCGATGTGAAAAGTGTCATAGCACGCATTGGTTTTGAAGAGGATCAATTGGGTTCTAAGAAGAGAGGAAATTGGGGTTCGAATCGTGCAGTTCTGAGAGTGATCTTGAAAGAAGGTTCCTGGTCTTCTTCTGCAGAGTTTATATCTAAGTTTAGGAAGTCGCTGAGACTTTCGGAAGATACGGAAATTCATTTTGAAAATAGCGGGGATGTCTTGGCTTCGGTAGTTTCTGCCGAGGGGAACGGGCTTAGCTTAGAGATTTTAGGAGAGAATCTCCAAACTTTAAATGAAATCGGAAGGGAATTGAAGTCTAAACTTTCCAAATTGTCCGGAATCAAAGACACTCGGGTTAGTATGGAAGATACTTCCGTAGAATACGATCTTAGCTTCGATTCCATTAAGGCGAGTTTCTTTAATCTTAATAACGATTATCTGTCCAATTATCTTCGTATGGCAAATTTCGGTTCCGTTGTTACTAAGATCAAAATGGAGAGTAGGAATCGGGACGTTAGACTTTTCTTTAAAAAAGGGGACGTGGATTCCCTGGATAAGGTGCTTGGTATGAGGATCCAGTCGCCCAATGGTAATTTGGTCCAACTTTCTCAGATAGGGTCCATCAAAGAGACCCAGGCTCCGGTCTCTATCATTCGTTCCGGAAATTCCAGAGTAAATTTGGTTACTGCAGAAGTAGATTTCAGCGAATCAAATAATCCTTATGATGATGTTAAGGATGTGATCTCCAAAATGAATTTACCGGAAGGATATCGGATTCGGTTTGCGGGTGAACAAGAGAATATAGATAAATCCTTTAGTGATCTGATTTTCGCATTCGTTTTGGCGATCGTTCTCATCTATATGTTACTTGCGAGTCAGTTCGAATCTTTGTTATATTCTTTGATTATGATCTGCACGATCCCGCTAATGTTTATCGGAGTGTTCCCTGCTTTGTACATTTTCGGCAAGAGCCTGAATGTCAGTTCCTTTATGGGCTTGGTTTTACTTTTAGGGGTAGTGGTAGATAACGCAGCGCTCTATTACGAATATGTTCACCTGCTTTCTAAAGAGAATATTCCTTTACGAAAGGTTATCGTGGATAGTGGTAAGATCGTTTTACGTCCGATCCTGATGAATAACGCGACCACAATTTTAGGCTTATTGCCGATCATGCTGGAACTCCAGAAAGGAACAGAGTTCCAATCTCCTATGGCGATTGTTAGTATCGTAGGTCTTTTGACCTCATTCTTCTTCAGTCTTTATTTGATCCCAGTCCTCTTCTTTTATCTTCTGAAGAATAAAGAAAGGGCGTAGTTGTTATGACCGATCTAAAAGTCTTTTTTAGAGAGCATATTCTGAGTGTGAGTATGCTTTTTTCAGGATTTTTTCTTTTCGGGATTTTAGCTTTTTTTCAGGTCCCGGTTACTTTATTTCCAACGATGGAGTATCCAGGTTTGACCATCTCGGTCGAGTTTCCAGGTGCAGATGTTTTGCTGGTGGAGGAACTTCTGACCGTACCGTTAGAGGAAGCAGTTTCAGGTGTAGGCGGGATAGAGGAGATCCGTTCTTATGCTGAGAGAGGTAAGACAGAAATCAATTTAGAATTTCGTAAAGGAATCAACATTGATTTAAAGAGCTTGGAGATCCGAGAAAGGATCGATATGGTTTCGAGCAATTTTCCGAGAGAAGTTCATAAGCCGCTAGTGCTGCAGTACGATCCTGACCAAAGACCGGTGATGATCCTTTCTGTCGAAAGCCAGAAGTTCGATTTTGCGATTTTAAGAAGTATCGCTGACAATGAAGTGCGCAGATATTTAGAAAATGTGGAAGGAGTTAGTAAAATTTCATCTTCTGGAGGTAAGGTTCGAGAAGTGTTGATCGGCTGCGATCTTCAAAAGTTGAGAGCTTACGGTCTTGGACTGGAAGATATCCAAGAAGCTGTCCAACATAATAACAAAGATGCCTCGATCGGAACGGTAGAAAATTCCGGTCAGAAGGTCCAATTGAAAGTTTTCGGTAAATATTCCAGCTTGCGAGATCTTCAAAAGCAACCTTTCCATTCGAAAGAGCTGGGCCGAATTTTCTTTTTGGAGGATTTTGCAGAGGTTTCTTTTGCTCATAGAGATGAGGAAAGTTCCGCCAGGATCAACGGAAAAGAGACTGTAAGCGTTTTCGTTTATAAATCTTCGCTCGGGAATACGATGCAAATCGCTTCTTCCATTCGACAGAAGTTAGAAGAATTAGTTCTTCCTGATGTTCATTTTAACGTAGTCTATGATCAGTCGGAGTCCATCCGTAAAACATATCAGAATATTATAATTTGCTTTTTTATCGGCGCCTTACTTTTGGGAGGATTTTGGTATTGGAGAAGAAGAAGGGGTAGGGACGAAAATTATATCACTCTTTTTTGCCAATTACCGCTGAACTTCTTTTTGGTGGAATTCGTTCTTTTTGTTTCTAAGATAGACTTCGATATAGTTATTGCATGTTCCATTATTGTCGGCTTTGCACTTTGGCTGATCGTTTATCAGTCTCTTTCGAAGGAAGAGGGCGTTTTTTCTCTGCAAAACACTATAGGTGATTTCTTTTCCTTAGTGGTAATCGTTCTTTCTCTTTGTTTGCCTTTATATTATTTAGATCCGGATACTGGACAATCCACTATGAGGCTGGGGTTATTCATAGTTTTGTATTTGTCTTGTTCGTATTTTCTTTTTCTACCTTTACATTTTGTTGTCGGACGTATTCGAGGGTTGCTTGTTGGTTCTTACGTTTCGGTCCCGAATTTATATGAGAATTCGGATGCTCCAAATTTGGTAAGCCCGTTCCGTTTCAACTGGAAGGTCTCTGAAAAGTTTTTTTGGGGAGTTTATATTATAATTCTATTATTTGGAATGTTCAGATTAGTAAAGAGCGAGAAGGAATTGTTTTATTCCATAGAGAACAAAAGAATTCTGGGCTTTGTAGAATTCCCATCCGGTTTTAATTTTCCTCAAACGAATGAGGTCGTGAAAAAAGTAGAGAGTAAGATCGCAGAGGCAGAAGGTTTTGCGGAAATTACTTCAAAAATCGATCCAGGCCATGCATTTCTTGTGATCACTATCGATGAATCTAAAATTGACGGGGACGAATTCATTCAGAATGTTCGCGCTTCCATAGGGGATATCAGTCCGGCTTTCTGTTATTTTTCGAGAGAATCGGAGAATTCTAAATTCAAAGATATTCGGATCGATATTCTTGGAGACGATCTGGACAAGTTAGACGAGCTTGCTAAGAATGCTGCGGAGAAGGCTTCGAAAACTCCAGGAGTCGGCGACGTGGTACTAAATTACAAATCGCCAAGGGATGAATTGGAACTTTCTTTGAATAATAATAAGGCTTCGGGTGCTTCCTTAAATAATTCCGAAATAGCTGGTTTTTTAAAAACCGCGATCCAAGGCTCAGTCATTTCAAAATATGTGGAAGATCATCGAGAAATAGATATTCGATTGAGGGCGTTAAAAGAATTCCGCAATTCGAAACAAAGTCTGGAAAGGTTTGTCGTGAAAAATCAAGTCGGGAAATACGTGCCGCTCCCGGAAGTGACTACTCAAAAGGAATCACATTCTCCCACTAGGGTATTCCGTAAAAATAAGAAAAGGGTATTATCATTTTCTTTGCGCCTTACTGGTGGTTCTTATTTTTCAGTTAAATCTAATATAGTTCAGGAATTGGAGAAGGATCTTCCTGAGAATTATTATATAGAACCAGGTAGGAGTATGGAGAAAATTTGGGAAACAGAGAACCGTCTTTATGGTGTGATCTGTTTTTCTCTCGTATTGATCTATATGGTGCTTGCTTCTTATTTCGAATCGTTTAGAGAACCGTTTGCGGTTTTGTTCACTGCAGTATTGCCCTTCTTTATCACTCTTTCGGTTATGAGCTTAGTTTTTGGGACTTTGTCCCTGCCTATATACTTGGGGTTGCTATTGACGATCTCGATCTCGTGTTTTCATATTATGAGAATTCTTAAAACGGGAGAGGCGATCGGATCCGGGTTTAGGAAGAGGTCGGCGATCTTCGGGATCTTGGCTTTGTGTATTCCTCAGATCGTTTTTGCGAGAGAAGGTGGAAGATTTTTGAGGGAGTTTGAGGTCACTATGATCGTAGGTTACGGTTCTTCGCTTTTCTTAACTACTAAGGCTTTGCCGTATATTCTCTCAAGCAAGTTTTCGAAGTTCCAATTTTTAGGTAGAAAGTAGGTAAAGCGTGATCATACGAATATTTCATTTTTTTAATAAAGTATTTTTGCTCGTTCGAGAATCATTCGTATTTAAGAAGATAATCAGTTTTTATACTCCATTTTCCTTGAAGAGAAGTTTAGGATCTTTTGCAATCCTCCTTTTTCTGGTGGGAGGGTATTATAGGATTTTCGACGATGCTGTATGTTTGGAAGGAAATTGTAAGGATAGTCTTTCCAAGATCCAATTCCGCAATGGAGATATTTATCAAGGAACTTTTGTAGATTCTAAACCTCAGGGTTTTGGGGCCTTTTGGAGCAGAAAGGGAGATTATTACCAAGGCAGTTGGTTTCGGGGAATGAAACACGGCAAAGGTAAATATGTTTATCCTAACGGTACAGAATATGTGGGAGATTTTACCTTCAATAAAAAAGAAGGAACCGGAATTTTTAAATGGGCGGATGGGAGCATATTAGAGGGTTCTTGGATAGGAGATCATCCACAGGGTCAGGGCGTTTTGAGTTTACCAGGCTCACGTAAGTTTATCGGTTATTATCAGAAAGGTTCTATTTACGATGGAGAGGGAGTCTTTATTTATTCGGACGGTTCCAAGTATTTAGGAAGTTGGAAAGCAGGTATGAGACATGGCTTCGGGGTTTTGGTTGCTCCCGGAGGGATCGTTTTGTTTAGAGGGATGTGGGAAAACGATCAAAAGGTTCCAGGATCACAACCTTTCGACAGGCCCGGGATAGGTTCTTCGACGAGCGTGGATAAGCTCGAGGAAGGAAAAACTCGAGATAAGCAGACTAGTAAAACAATTAAGAAGAAGAAAGGCAATTGATCATGAATCATCTACTCGAAAGATTAAAAGAACTTGTTCAGGACAATTTTTATACGAGAGGATTTAAGAAAAATCTTCATTATAATCTTTATCCTGAGGATATTTTAAAAGAAACTCCAAAGGAATTTTTTAAGGGAGTTTTTAGAGTCTTTCTTTTGTTTTTAGGAACCTATGTTGTTTTTAATCTACTGGTCTCTTTGACGAACGCGGCTTATTTACTAGAGTATGGAGATAGAATGAAGGAGCTATACGATCAAGGAAAGGTTTCCTTTACTCTTTACTTGATGAATTCATTTCCAAATAGTATTTTCATGCTCGCAGTGCTTTTTCTTATCTTCCAATTCTATTTTGCGAGTTTTAGTTATCTTGCACTTTGGGTTTTGGGTGAAGAAGGAAGATCATATCGTAGGATCTTGGGGATTGCATTTTCCACCAGTCTTTATGTTCTTTTGGCTTTTTATCCTATATTAATTCTTTTTAATGTAACCCCGAACTCTTTTAAGAAGGATCCATTCTCTATGGTCCTATTTTTAAGCTTGAACGGGATTTTCTTTTTCGGAGCCATTATTTTGGAGTCCGTTTTTTATGTTAGAATGTGCAGAAGGGTCTTCGGTCAAAATTTGGGAAGAGCTTTGATCACTTGGTTTTTGCCGTTCTTTTCGTTTGCAACTTTTATCATTTCTAATCTTTAGAAACTAGGTTCGGTTGTTATCTCTTTGGCCAATTCAGAAGATGTTGGCTTACGAATATGATCTTTCCAAAGGATAGGAGGAGTCGTATTTGTTTGAGAAGTAATACAGCGAACAGATCCAGCAGGAGCAGCTGCGAGACGGGAACAAAAAGAATAACGGATCGTAGCAGGTAGTTGTGAGATTGCCTCGTCCAGCGTACTATAATAATTCACAGTTAGGACATGAGGAATCGTATTGAAAAAATTGGCGATGTAAGTGAATGGAAAGGCATGGTACGTAGGATAAAAACTATGACGTGCGAGAGTTTTGATATGCGGGTCGTCGTTATCGTTTAAACATTTACTTACGGAATACGGGATCCGATGTGCCGCTCCCATCCATAATATTTTTATAATGTCTTCGGATGAGCGGGAGAAGGATGTAAGCTGGACGGAGAATCTATCCTGGCATTCTCCTTTTTTACTTTGTACAAATACTAGGAATTCTAAAAGACCACTTCTATCGTCTGCTAAGAGGGAGCCGATCGGAACGGCTATGGCCTTGACTGTTCCCTCGCCGGGTTCCGGCTTACCAAGATCGGACTGGAGAGTTGTTTGGAATAGTTGTCCTTCTTCCCAGGTGATTGGGGATGAGGTCCATTGGTTGAATAGGGTCTTGTCTCCCTTATCTAACATAGGTGAGAAGATCTGTTGTGTATAGGCACTAGGGCGGATGAGTTTCCATTCTATTTTTAAGGTTTCGGATTTGGAGATTGGTAGAGGGTTCGGAAGCTCCGAGTTCGGATGATGACAGGCAAAGAAGAATATCGTTAAGAGAGAGAAGAGGAGAGGATTTCGGATCGTGTTTTTCATTTGTTTTTAGGGGGAGGTAACTCGGGACAGTTCGCTTGGATAGGTCCCGAGTGTGCAGAAAGTCTATTGGATATCGACGGTGATATTGTAGTTCGGATCTGGTGCACCGATCAATTCGTATCTTATTATGTAGTCGCCAGCAGTTTGCACAGTGTATGTATTTCCGTCATATGTTTCATCTCCTATCATTGAAGGGTCTATCTCCGAGCTTGATGCGGGCATATTTGTTGGGACTGTAGAAGTAGAGAAGGGACATCCACCTTTAAAGGCCTCGAATGTAATTGAGTCTGTGGCAGGGAGGCCAACAGTGATCACATCTCCTACTTGCAGGTTGGGCATAAGTACGAAGCCCATATAGTTTACCCCACTAGAGTTTTTTACCTGTACATTAACCGGTCCGCCACCTTTAGTTGCGGTCACGGATGGATATACGGATTTCGCTCCGTAATAAACGAATACACAACCGCCGAATATTCCGGGATCTAAAGTATAAAGAGTGGTCAGGGTACTTAAGGTATCGTCACCTTTGTCTCCTGGGCAGTTGGTGAATAAAGAAATTGCTACTAAAAGGATAGAAAATTTGGTAAGTAAAATTTTTTTCATGTAGATTGGGTCGCTCCCTCATAGACAAACCAACATAATCGGTGGTATTCGTCTATTAAAAATAGGGAATTAACTTAGTTTTGCAAAAAACTCTTATCCTATGTGGAATACGGAATCGATTTTCACAAAAAGATGCATTTCTTGCCACAAAAATTGTTTCTCTCTTTTTTATCCCACGTTAGTTTGACAGTAGCCTTCCTTTATTAGGAGGGCCAATCGGGTTTAACGTACACTGTGCAATATTCATCTCGCCATTTTTCATTTTTATCCAGGGCATGGTTGCTTTTTCTTTTTATTTTCCTAGTTCAATGCGGTCCACATTCTGCGGATTATAAAGTCCTCGCTGCTATAGAAAATTTTCTCGTGGAGTTAGGGGCTGGTATAGGTGGAGGAGGTGGAATCCTTCCTCCTTATACAGGTAATTTTTCTTTTTCGGTCGGGGATTCCGTTAACCTGAACGGAAATTCCGGGAGCGCAGGTAACGGAACGATCTTGGATCCAGGTAATTTAGGAAACACTCTTGGTTTTGCTACGGAAGGAAATGGCGTTCCGAATTTAATCTTTTTATACCAAGGTTCGAGCACATCTCCTTATGCCGTAGATGTGAATGGTGATGGAGCCGTGGATTATTATATTTGTTATCATTCGGATGGGTCTTTGACATTGAGCACCGGTATCAATTGTGGAGGAAACCAAGTTTTGGTAAGGCCGGGACTTGGATTCGATACGAATGGAGACGGTGTAGTTGATAATCCAATTTTAGCTCTTTTGGGAAATGATGTTACGGCACCGAGTGCTAGTATTTCTCCTCCGGCGGGTATTTATGGTGGAGCTCAGACTGTTACAGTCACTTGTGCAGATAATCTTGCTCCAGGGAATATTGCTTACACGTTAGATAGTACTACCCCAAGTTTTAGTCCTGCAAATGGTCATATTGCAAATCCGCCTTTCACTAATTTTACAGTAGGTGGGAGTGGGGATGGAGATTATACGGTGCAATACCGCTGTAGGGACTTGTCAGGAAAGGTGAGTAATGTAGGTACTGCAGTTTATCAAATCAATCATAATGTACCGAATGTGGCTATCTCAACGGCCTTCTCTTCGAATTATGTAAGTGTAAATTCAGGTGCGGTAAATCTTTCTAGCTTCTCATGGAGATCGAACCAGTCCGGATCTTATTCGATCCGTCAAGGTGGGACAGGTTGTAGTGACGGAAATGTGATCGACTCTGGAATTGTTTCGGCTAACTCTAATAATACGTCCTACGTACAAGCAAGTCAGTTGTCTGTGGGTTTAAATACACTTTATGTTTGTGTTACTGCAGGGCTTACGGGTAGGACGAGCATTTCTATCACTAGAGATGATACGGCTCCTACGTTGACAGCTTCTCCTGGAGCGGGGGCATACGGTACTTCTCCAGTTAGTGTACAACTTGTTTATAGTGATAATAGCGGTACTTCCAACGGGTATAGCGTAGTTTATACTTTGGATAATTCAAATCCGACGATCAATTCTGCAACTGGAACTGTAGGAAATGGAATTCTTTATAATTCAGCGACTCCGATCTCACTTTCCCAAACCACTACCATTCGGTTTTTAGCAAGGGACCCTGCGGGGAATTTGACTAGCTCCGTTCAGTCCGCTGTGTTTACTATAGACGAGACTCTTGCTACTATCACATTCAATTCTTTTTCTCCTTCTTCAAAGGCGGTGAATGCGAGTTCTCATCAGAGTATTACTTGGCAGTTTTCGGGTAATGGAGCTTCGTATAAGGTTTTGTTAGGTGGGAATAATTGTACTAGTTCCACAAATTCAAGCGGCTCAACCGTTTACCAAGGTAATACGGGGACGAGTTATTCTCGCCAATCCGATTGTGAGTGTAATAACGGTTCTGCTCCAACGGGTGGTGCTACCGTGTTTAAGACAGGGAATGTTGTTTCTGCGAGTAGTACTCCTACGGGATCAGAGATACAGGCGTCTGTTGCGGTGACAACGGTGCTGGATAATCTGAATTTCTCAGTAGGTAAAAACCTAGTCCTTATCTGCGTGGCGAATCAGACGAACCAACCTCATTATGCGAGCGCTACTACTCCGGTTTGGAAGGATACTCTTCCACCACAGGTGACTTCTACAATCCCTACGGGAGGATACACTGGAGTGGATCCTACTCTTGGAACTGTTACCGTAGTGTTTAGTGAACCGATGGATCCGAATTATAGTCCTAATATGGTCTTTGAGGCGTATGACGGAAGCGCTTGGAAAACTTTAGATATTACGAATCTTTCCTTCCGTTGGGATAGCAATCAGCCGGATACAGTTGTTGCAGTATTACCTTGGATATATTTTCCAGAGAACGCTCTCATCCGCTGGAAAATATTGCAAGGTAGTATGAAAGATATTACCGGGATATCGCTTGGTGCGGACGTAGTTCTGTCGTTTATGACGACCACTTATTCCTCGGCTCATGGGTATGGGTTTACCGTATTCAAGACAAATTCAGATGACGCAAGTGTTGGGTTAGGTGTAGCGAGAGATTATGGCTCCGGTCCGGTGGCATTGTCGGCTTCTTTTCCGAGCGATCTTGTGACTGCAGATGCAGTTACAGGTTTGAAATGGAAAAGTTCGGAACAGTCTGGTTCTTATAGTTATTACGATGCGTTAAATCAATGTTCTAGTTTGAATCTCCAAAATTCAGGGGCAGGTTATGCGGGACTTACGAATTGGCGGGTCCCAAGCGTTCAGGAACTAGAAACTTTGTCGCTCTACCTGTCTGATAACTCTTATCCGACGGTTACTTCGGCGAAGTTTACGAATTTTTCTCCAGTTCCGTTTTGGACTTCCACTTTGTTTACTGCAAACCCGACTAACGCTTGGTTTGTGGGATTTCTGGATCCGGATACATATTTTAATCTGAATACTAGTTTGTATAAGGTGAGATGTGTGTCGGGCGTGCCTAAGGCTCATTGAGGGTTTTTATGTTGGATTATTTTAAATATAAAAGTCTGGGTCGCATAAGGGTTTCTATTCTTTTATTTTTTTCTTTATTAAATATTTCGAATATATATGCGGGACCAAGTAGATTTGTGCAAGCAAACTCTTCCGATGCGAATGTGATCCAGGATAAGTCAACCAGTTTGTATTGGCAGAAATGTATTTATCCAATGAAATGGGATACTTCGACTTCCACCTCTCAGTGTAAGGTCCCGACTCCTGCTCCTAGTTCACCTTATATAAATGCTTCCGCAGTCACCTGGAGTCAGGTAAAGAATAAGAATCTTTGTAAGTATTACGGTTCGAATTGGAGGACTCCTACCATCGCTGAATTAAAATCTTTGGTGGAGAGGTCCCAATACAATCCTGCTTTGGATGGTATTTTTGATCCGGGTGCGGCAGCTAGTTCTTCTTCGAGTAGCTCGGGGAACGGTATGCCAGATTTCTTTTGGTCTAGCACTTCGTACGGAGCGGATACGAATTACGCTTGGACAGTGAATTTTTATTACGGGTATATCTATCATACCTCGGCCAAAGTGAATAATTATTATCTTAGATGCGTAACTAACGTTTATCCTTGAACAAATATATCAAAGGTGTTTTCCGAATGAATCGATTGAAGACTCTATCCTTAGCATGTTTACTTTTCGGAGCGATCTTTCCATTTTCGGATGGAGCAAATTCCCAATCGGTGAGTGTGCCTGATCTGAATGTGCAGAGTTTTAGTCCTTATTGGCAGCAGCAATTGCAGGGTTCGTATTCGGTAGCCAATTCAATGCAGGATATAACTCATTGGGATGCTTTTATTCTGCAAAGTTATTCCATTTTGCAATCGGAATGGCAGGCACAGGTTCAGGCTCAGATCCAAGCGGCAGTTGCAGGTGTTAATACTCAGGATAGTTTTCAGAGCGTTCAGGATTATAAAAATTATGTATATGATTCCATGGAGAGTCAGGCTGCGGCTTTTCTTTCGACCTGGCAGGTTGCTGCAGAATCTTCCATTGAGGCTCAGAGAAATACTTTTATAGATACGTATTATAGCGGGAATGCGGCTCAGGTTGCGAATTTAAAAAGCCAATTTGACCAACAGTTTGCGGATCTGATTAACGGAAATAGTCCGACTTTAGGCTCGGGTTCGAATTCGGACACAAGCTTTTTGACGAATGCTCAGACTTCTCTTTTACAATTGGAGCAAGAATGGTATGCTCAATTCAATTCAAATCTATCGACAGGTCTTTGGAATTACGAGCAAGCTTTACAGTCTTTGACTTCGAATTATCAGGATCTTTTGACCCAAATCAATAATACCGAAGCTCAGTATCAGGCAAATCTTGCTCAGATCCAATCCTATCAGAATAATATCAAGGAGCAGGTGAAGTCCACAATGGACGGTTACCAACAGTTCCTGAACGGAAATGATCTATTTTGGAATTCAGTGAGTACATTGTACGATACCACAACAAACGGGTATGTGATCCCTACTTGTAGTTCCGGAAATTGTTCGGACTATACTTATGATACGACCACTCATCAATTCGTTTCTAGCTGTGGCAGCGGGGACACTTGTGTGCAGTTACGTTATGATAATGTGAATCATACATATTTGAATCCTAGTTGTCCGACCAATCATGATTGTAGTGCGAATTCAAGTCATCCTACAGTTTCCATCCACACTTCTTTAAATACAGATGGCCAGACTTTTCAGAATCTGATCAATAGTATCGAGAATGCGATCATTAATGGTAAATCTACATACGCAATTTTTGATCAAACGACAGCGGAGATGCTTTCTTATCCTCAAAGTTGTTTGTCTGATTCCAGCAATTGTGTGATTGGTTGGTATGATAGTAGTCAGTCCAAATTTCTGACGAGTGCAAGCTGTCCATCAGGAGATGTTTGTTATCAGGCGATTGTAGATGCTACAAATTCGAGTGCACTTACCGGTCTGTATTATTCGAATTCTTGTACGGCGGGAGATACGTCATGCGTGGTTTGTCCTAGTACAAGTACGAGCCAGGATACCTGCCAAATCCAGAGCATGGATGCTTCTCTCGTCTATGCTGCGACTGCAATGTCGAATTTTTTGCAGAATGAGCAGGTGATCGCTCAGAATCAAGTGACCGCCTATCAAACAGGTCTCATTCCACAGGTCCATACGATTGATACATCGATTAGCCTTGATGCTTTATTTCATAACTATACATCAGGTACGGGTGGTTTGGCTATGGAGGTGATCGGTCTTTTGACTGGTCAGGTGACTTCGGAAGAATTTGCGAACTGGTTAATGAATTCCTATTCTGCCGGTTTAGTAGGGTCCTGTACTACTAATGCTAGTTTAGTAGATTCAGATCCTGCTTGTTTATTGTCTAGCCTAGCTGGTTTGTCTCCTGGTTCAACCATTACTTCAGTTTCAACTGTAGGAACAGATTTACAAGCATATAATAGCGACGGATCTACCTGTCATGACTGGGCGGGGTGCTCTCCTTTTCCATTCACTATCAATACAGTGACTGTATTTATTACCGCGGATCCTTGGTATGTTGGCGAGGCTTATGGACAAAAGTTCAGCGATAATCCTACCTGGGGACAGGCGGACGGTAATTTTTATAATTATACGGAGATACAGAACTGGGGAGTCTTTGGGATCTATTATGGAGCTGCCCCTGTTTTGTCACAAGAGGACAGGATAGAAATCACTACTTCCTATACTACAGTGGATAATAATGCACATGCGGATGCTACTACCTGGCAGGATCTGAATCTGCAGTTACAAAGTTTTTCGTATAATTGGGCTCAGAATGTTTTGCCAGCTATTTTGAATTGGACAGGCCAGGTGAGTTCTTTTGAGGCTCAGTATGCTGCTTGGCAACAGACCGAGACTAGTCTTTTAGCTCAGGCCCAACAGGATTATATCGCTCAGTTACAAAAATTGCAGAGCAGTGAGACCGCTTGGCTTGCACAGATGAACGCTTTGCAAAAGGAAGCGAATTCCGATTTTGCCACGGCGAATAATAAATTAAGAGACGGTCAAGAGCAGTCGAATGCGGGTTCTTTGGCCCAGGAAATTTTAGGAAATCTAAAATTACATGGGAATAGTTCGGGTAAGGAGATCTCAGAATCTGCTACTTTGGATTCTTCCGGTCTTTTTAGTTCACTTATAAATAAGATAGATGCCGTGGATCCGAATAGCGGGTTACCTAATTTCGGTCTTTTGGCATCATTCAGCAATTCTTTCCAATCTGCTGTTTCGGGAGCTACGAATCTTACTCTTTTGTCTTCAACGAATAACGCTCTGTTGAATAGCAGATCTAGCTATATGCAGCAATTAGCGGATTCTTTGACTCACGAAAGAACTTTTACTCAAAACGGTCAAAGCGATCTTTTAAGAGAACATGGAGATTATTCCACTAAGGAAGTTGAGGGTAAGACATATTTAATCAACGCAAATGGGAATTTTGTTCATTGCGATGCAAACGGTGCAAACTGCAGCGCTTGTCTGGGCGGGGTTTCTGCTGCAGATTGTGGAAGTGGTGGAGCCACAGAGTTCGGAAATTATGTTACAAGTATTTGCGGTCAAAATTTGGACGCGGACAAATGTAGTAATTATACAACTTTAAAATATTCTAATGTTCATGTGGACGAGAACGGGGATCTGGTCGCAGACGAGAAGGTATATAACGGAAAGGCGAGCCTTTGTCAAAATGGAAATGCCACTAACGCGGGAGATTATTGTTTCCAACAAACCTTGGAACATTTGACCGTTAAGGCTCCTGCTTCTTTCGGTTTGGGTTTTGGAGGAGCGTCTCTAGGAAACGTTTTTGATTCGAGCAGCGAGGCAGGGGATCGAATTAGTGCCGCAATCGGCAGAAGTTTTGCGAGCATGAACGACTTTTTCGTTAATAACGGTTATACGAGTGCGATTATGGCAGATCTACGAGCTGCGGATATGCATAATAATATGAATGCTGTATTGGCTTCGAATTCGGCAGCTCAACAGGCTCAGAATGCAAATTTTGTGGCTGATTTTGTCTCTATGGTCCTTTTTGGAGGCGCTAGCACCCAAGAGTTTATGGCGCATGAAGCACATCAATTTGTACAAAATGCTATTACTACTTTTCTTGTAAAAACTTTCGATATGTCACCGGAGGTCGCCGCTTTTCTGTCCGGAGGTCTTTTGGACCATATGGCTTATAAAGAAGCTCAGCATACTTTGAACCATAACGGTTTGAATTTTATGAAGGAGAATTTTGGTATAGCTGGCGGTGATCTTATTTATAAAATCGCGGGAGGTCTTTTTTATAAAGACGACCTGGAGGCTTTGAGCCAATGGAAGGACGATCGTTACCAAGTATACGGTTTAGCTGTGACAGAATACGGTAAGTCCCAGAACTGGGATGCTCAAACCATACAATTAGCTTCCCAACTGGCAGTGGATTATCTGAGACAGAGAGATGCTAAGATGGAACTTGGAATGAGGGGTTCCATGTTTTCTATTAGCAGGCTTGAGGGAATGATCAACTCTCTTAGCGCATCCATAGAAGGTCCGATCATGGAAGGCATAGAGTTTGCCGTAGAGACAGAAGCAAGAATATTAAGAAATACTCATGTAATTTCCAAACGGGAAGAAAAGGAATTAGGCGAGGATCTTCGCTATGTAACCAATAGCATTAAGCTTAAGGACGATAAGGACGCGATCAAAATCTGGAAAGAAGACCAGGCTCAGACTGCAGTTTTTGCGGTGGGCCAATACGGTAAACAACATGGCTGGACGGAAGATGAAATCGGTCAGATGCAAAGATTTGCCTATGATTATGTGAAGAACAAACAGGCAGATCGTGAGTTCGGAGAAACATCATCCTTATTCTCTTTGGGTAGGATAGAAGGACAGTTGAAATTGGTCGCTAGCGACTTGGGAGGCATGACCGCCGAGGGAATAGGCGCTGTAGCTAAGCTCGCGGGAGAAGGTCTTAGAGATTTGCATCTGATCACAAATGCAGATGAGAAACGTTTGGATGGTTCTTTACGCCAGAATATAGATGCGACTAAGATGAGAGAGTATAAGGATGCTCAGAAAGTCTGGCATGATGATAAGGCAGAGCTTGCAAAAACAGAAGTGAGCATATATGGTCATGCAAACGGTTGGAGCGATGAACAGATAAAGCAGATCTCTGGTCTAGTTGGCGATTATGTTACAAGACAACAGGCAAAAGCGGATTTAAGGAGATTACACGATACAGAGGCTGTATTAGGCCTCGGATATGGGACCGCATTACTCTATTTAGATCGTCAAGCATTCAAGGGTGCACTCATGAAAATGACTACCCAGCTTGGTCGCGGTGTTTTGACCACGGTTGCGGATATTTTCCGAGAGACAGGTCTATTGTCTAAGGAAGACACAAAATATTTTTACAAACAAACCAAGGATTGGTCAGACGATGTTTCCGGAGCGGCGTTCGAAGCGAAGACCCATCAAGGAAGTATAGATAAGCATTGGTTCAAAGAACAACAAAGAGAATTGGTCTTTGATGTGATCAGCAAAATGATAGATCCGAATGGTCCTCCGGAACAACAGGAAATGTTGAGCCAGGTTTTGAAGGCATACTTCGATCAAAAGGAACAGAAAAAACAAGCGAGAGAAGCTAGAGAACAACAGGCGGAGATGGCTGTGGAACTGGCGGCCTCCGTTCTAATTACTGCGGGCTCCGGAGGAGCAGGTTCGGGAGTACTCATGGATTTACTCATCGAAGCAGGAGAATTCTTGGGTTTCACAGAGGAACTGGCAACTGCGGCAGAAATTTCGGCATACCTTGATAAGCTTGTTGATGTGGCCGATATGATCAAATATGGAGCCGCAGCAGTAGATATAGGGGCCCAAACCTATTTCGGTTATAAAGACGGAGGAACAAACGGAGCAGTTGCCGGATTTGTTAACGGAGTATTGAGTGTTGCTACCGCACTTAAAGAATGGCCTGTTACAGGATATGTATCCTGGACTCCTCACCAAAACGGAGATATTCTACTCGGAGAAGACGCGCAGGCAGGCGGATGGGGCGGCGGCCTAACAGGCACATTAGGAAATGTGAATGGAGGAGTGAGCTTTGCTCCTGGTTCCGGAATAGATCTTAATATAAATTATAATTTCGATGGGACAGGAAGAGCGTTTAAACAAGGAACGTTTATCGGATTTGATTATAGCGCAGCTAATGGAGGTTACTCTGTCAACGGAGGATATGACTTCAATCCTAATGGAAATCATCATATAGGCTTATCAGGATCTGCAAGTAGCACAGGCTCGTCAAGTATAGGTGCATTT